>DASZXN010000712.1:0-5318 GCA_035545875.1 Phototrophicaceae bacterium | reverse complement strand
GCTTTCATGCACACCAACTCGATTGGCGTGTACATTCTGCTTGACGAAGGGCGCAAATACGGCATCGAGCGCTTCCTGCAAGTCTCGACGGACGAGGTGTACGGTTCAGTGCCTCAGGGCGAGTCGCTCGAAAGCGATCCGCTCGCGCCGCGCAATCCTTATTCAGCGGCGAAAGCGGGCGGCGAACTGATGGCGCGCGCCTACTTCGAGACGTATGGCATGAACATCGTCACGACACGCGGCAGCAACACTTACGGCCCCTATCAATATCCCGAAAAGCTGATGCCGCTGCACATCACCAACGCGATTGACGATCAGGCGCTGCCGATTTATGGCGACGGCAAGCAGCAGCGCGACTGGCTCTACGTCGATGACCACGTGTCGGGGATCGACGTGGTGCTGCACAAGGGCGCGGCGGGTGAAGCCTATAATATCGCGGGCGAAGACCTGCGCTACAACATCGACGTGACGCGCAAGCTGCTGGCAGCGCTCGGCAAGCCCGAATCGCTGATCAAGCACGTGCCGGATCGGGAAGGCCACGATCTGCGTTACGCCATGAACAGCGACAAGGCGCGGGCGCTCGGCTGGAAGCGCGAACACACTTTCGATGTAGGCGTCGAGGAAACGGTCAGGTGGTACGTCGATAATGCGTGGTGGTGGCGTGAGATCAAGCAGGGCGATTACCTCGAATACTACAAGAAGCAGTACGCTGCGCGCCTCGCCGCTGCCAAGTAAGCGTTTACTGAGACCGGAGGGACGAGGCACGTCTCGACCGACTTTTCCCGCTGGTCAGCATCGATCTGCATCCCGCGCTCAAAATATGCCGTTCCGCATCCCTGTCATGTGATCTTCGTCATTAGTGCCGGATTTCTTCCTGATCTAGAGTCGTAGCAGAACAGGAAGGATCGATCATGGGCATTTATGAAGCGCAGGCATACGGCCATCTGAGCGATGATGAAATCTTCAGCCAAATATCCTGTGAAGGCTGCGGATCGACCAAAGTGGTCGATCATCCCGGCGCGATCTACGACCGGCACAAGAACCGCTACGATCTGGTTCTGGCGTTCGTGCGCGGCAGCGCGGACGTGCGTGTGGGCGATCACGTCTATCACTGCGTTCGGGGCGACAAGCTCAATATTCCCGGCGACATGCCCCACTCGGCGGTGATCGGCGCGCACGGGGCAGTCTATTTCATGACGCAGGTCGAAAACTGTGCGGACTAGCGTCGAAACTGTGCGGCGTAGGGCAGTCATAGGCTAACGGCGGAGCGGTCGCCTCTTTATTTCTTTCCTCATAACGCTTACAATGGCGCTATTGGATACGTGAGGAATGATCGGCATGGCGACCATGAGAATCGAACGACCGGGGCGCAGACGTGCTTCGCTGCTGCCGTTTGCCTGCGGCTGTCTGGCGGCGCTGGGAATTCTCGGCGCGATTGTCGTGGTTGGCGGAGTGCTGCTGCTGCCGAAAATCATCGGGAGCATCACCGGGCTAACGCCAGCGGGACAAACGGCGCAGGTGTTCGCGGGCGTCACGCCGCAGCCGACCGCCATCCTGCAAAACCCGACCGAGCCAGCGCAGATCACGGTCGATCTCGGCCAGTATGGTCAGCAGACGTTCGCCAACAACAACCCCCAGTTATACAACTTCACGGTCGGTACGTCGTCGAGCGGTCAGCAGGAGGCACAGATGACCTTCACCGAAGCTGGCCTGATGCAGTTGTGCGAGCAGAAATCGACGGTGTGCGGAGCGAACTCGACCGACCCGCACGTCCGCAATGCCCGCATCGACTTGCAGCCCGGCGGCGCGATTGTCTACGTCGATGCGACCGTGCCGCAGTTCGGGAATCAGACCATCCCGGCGGGCGTCGTCCTCAAATGGGATCAGCCAAGCAAGCAGATTATTTTCACGGGCATTGACCTTTTGGGCACACTTTACACCACGCCGCCGCCCGAACTCGCCGATACGATCAACACGGTGCAGGAGCAACTGAACGACCTGATTCAGCAGATGGCGGTGCAGGTCGGCAATGGCAGTTACACCATCGACACCGTGATCATCACCGACACGAACGCGACGATTCTCTTGCACTAGATCGCGGCGGGATTTAAGATTGGCGTCGTCCACAAGGGGGGACGATGGCCGATCAGACCGAGCATAAGAGCGACGAATACGGCGACGAATTAGGGTTCGAGCGGCTGGTCTTTTTCAGCGACGCGGTGATGGCGATTGCGATCACGCTGATGGCGCTGGAAATTCATCTCCCGGAGCTTGAGCCAAACGCGACCACTGATCAGGTCAACGCGGCATTTCAGACAATCATCCCGCACATCGGTGTATATGCCCTCAGCTTCGTCGTCATCGGCATCTACTGGGTGGTGCATCACCGCCTGTTTCGGATCATCCGGCGTTATGACTTGACGCTGATCTGGCTGAACCTGATCTTCCTGATGCTGATCGCGTTTCTGCCCGTTGCCACCAATGCGCTGGGCAGCTATTCCAATACTGTGCTGATCACGGACTTCTATTCGGCGTCCATTGCGCTGATTGGCTTCTCCGAGTTCGCGCTCTGGTTTTACGCCTTGCGCAAAAACTATATGCCGCCGTTGGCGCATCCGCGCGGTTCGCTGTATTTCGGCCTGCGAGTGCTTACGCCGCCAGCGGTCTTTCTGCTCTCAATCCTGATCGCGGCGTTCAACGTCAATCTGGCGCAGATTTCGTGGGTGCTGATCGTTCCGGTGAGCATCGTGCTGCGCCTGATCTTCCGCGCGGAAGACGCCGAGCGTGATCCCTACTCGCAGGGAGAGCGCAAATGAAGCCCGTACCGCGTTTCACGCTGACCGAGGTCGAGTGGGACGTGATGGTGCAGGCCATGCGCACCGAACTGATCGAGATTGCGAAGCAGAAACGGATCGTCACCTATTCCGAATTGGCGCTGCTGCTGCCCGTCTATATCCATCCCGGCTCGTACGCCTTCACTCGCCTGCTGAGTCAGGTCTGCGCGGAGGAAGAACAGGCCGGACACGGCCTGTTGTGCGCGCTGGTCGTCTCCAAAGCGACGGGCATCCCCGGCGCGGGCTTTTTCCGGGGCGCAGCCGAACGCGGCAATTACGACGCTTCTGATCCCGAAAGCTACTGGCGCGCAGAAGTAGATCGCGTTTTCGCCCGCTGGGATGTAGAATAGCCGTTCTCGGAAGCGATTACCGTCTGCTGATGACCAGTTTCGACCTCGATTCGCTGCTCAGGTTCACGCCGCCGCGCTATTTGTGCGAGCGCTGCTTCGCGCTGCTCAGTGAAGTGAACGGCGTCTGCCCGGTGTGCGGCGTGCGCTACGTCGCCACTGACGAGTTTCTCACGTCAGCCGATTACCTCGCCCACAAGGGGCTGGCGGTTCAGTTCGACGATCTGATCGACCACTGCCAGGCGCTGGCGAAGATCGCCCGGCGCACCCGCGAGTCGCTGGCCGCGCCGGAGCCATATTACCCGCCGATGCGCGCTCTATTCGCGGCGCTGCAAAACGCCGAACAGTTCGTCCATTTCACGACTTACGGCATCAGCGCGCTGCTGCTCGGCGCGCTCAAGCTGACGGCGCAGCGCATCGACGTGCGCGGCGTGGTTTCCGGCGTGAAAAACGACACCATGCTGCACGAACTGACCCATTTCGCCGACGAAGCGCCGCGCCTGAACGTGCGCCTCTACAGCGAGGGTCAGTATATGCCGCATCAGAAGATCATCGTGATCGATGGGCTGCTGGCCTTCAAGGGATCGGCCAACATGACCGATTTTGGCTGGCGCAAGGCGGCACACGGCAAAGAAGTGATCGAACCCGTCACCGACGTAGCTGAAGTGGTCGATTTGCATAACCGCTTTTTCAGCCCGGTCTGGGCGGGCAGCACCGCCAGCGAAAAAATCCTCATGACCGCTTACTAGGAGCATGGATGAAAATCCTCGTTACCGGAGCCGCCGGACGGCTTGGTCGCCGTCTGGTTGAAACCTTGAGCGCTCACAGCATCGTCGGTGCGGACGTGGCCGAGTTCGACATCACGGATTTCGCGGCGGCGCGCGCGTTTGTGAAACAGGTTCAGCCCGAACTGGTGATTCATCCCGCCGCGTGGACGGACGTGGACGGCTGCGCCCGCGACCCGGAGCAGGCGATCCGCATCAACGGCTTCGGCGCGCAGAACATAGCGCTGGCGGCGGCAGAAGTCGGCGCGGCGATCCTCTACGTCAGCAGCAATGAGGTTTTTGACGGACGCGGAAGCCGTCCCTACCGCGAATATGACGTGACCAACCCGATCAATCCCTACGGCTACAGCAAATGGGTCGGCGAGCAGGCAGTCATGCGCCTCAATCCGCGCCATTACGTCGTGCGGACATCATGGCTGTTCGCGCATGGTGGCAAAAACTTCCTTCAGACGATCATCGGCGCGGCACAGGCGGGCAAGCCGCTGCGCGTGGTCGTCAACGAGGTCGCAAACCCGACCTACAACGACGATCTCGCCGCAGCGATTGCCAAACTGATCGAAAGCGAGCGCTACGGCATTTATCACCTCACCAACGCCGGATCATGCTCGCGCTATGATTTCGCTCGCTATATTCTGGATCGTGCCGGCTTCGCGGACACGCCGATCACGCGCATTACCACGCAGATGTGGCCTCGACCCTCGACGCCGCCGGAATACTCGCCGCTCGACAATCTGGCGGGCAAGCTGGTCGGCATCACTTTGCGCGATTGGCATGAGGCGGTCGATGCCTTTCTCGAAAAAGAGGGGCTGAGGCGCGACTGAGATCATGACTGTTCGCTACTATATAACTCCTTATGATCCGGAGGGCTGGCGCGACCCTGACGCAGACGATAGCACGAGACCACACAGCGATCTGAGAGTCAACGTAAATGATTTTGATAAGCAGCTTCGTCAAAGATGGCATGAAGCGGAGGCATCGCGGGGTTCCTGGCAATTCAACTACCCTGATGGTCAGGGCATTGGTGGTTCACTTATTGATGATAATGAGGGAGATCATCAGATTGCCGCGATAGAAGTAGGTAGGGGCTTTAACGAGTTTGTACTCTGGTATCGCTCCTTCATTCCACCGGAATACCCGCTGTTTCTCTTTCTTGAAGGACAATGGAATAGCCTTCAGTTGACTTCAAGAACGCCGCTGGAGGAAATCGCGGCCTTTACCGGTTTGTAATGCTTATGGCTTCTAACTCAGCCCTCAGTCCTCAGTCCTCAGTCCTATTTTCCGTTGTGATTCCGAATTGGAACGGCCTTCGCTTCCTGCCGACCTGCTTTGACGCGCTGAAGCAGCAAACCTAT
>DASZXN010000711.1:0-1767 GCA_035545875.1 Phototrophicaceae bacterium | reverse complement strand
CCTGCTGCTCGATTTTCTGCGCACGCGCGTTTCGAGCTAACATTTACGAACTGCGCTCATCCAAAGAAAGCCTAGAGAGAAGTTTATGTACCGACCTGTTGAGCTTACTTCATTAACGCTGCCCGATTTTGGTCTGCCGACCGTTGAACCGACCATCCCCGCTGATTTGTACCGCGCTCGGCTCAAACGGCTGATCGAGCGGGCGAGCGCCGAAGGCGATGATGTGTTCGTCGTCTACGGCGACCGCGAGCATTTTGCGAATATGGCCTACCTGACTGGATACGATCCGCGCTTCGAAGAAGCGCTGCTGATCGTCAACCTGAAAGCGGATACCAAGCCGCTGCTGCTGGTCGGCAACGAGGGCAGGGGCTACGTCAACGTCAGCCCGATTAAAGATGATTTCGAAATTGTGCTGTATCAGAACTTCAGCCTGCTCGGTCAGCCGCGTAATCACAGCCGTAAACTGGACGAAATTCTGCGCGCGGGTGGCGTCGAGTATGGCAAACAGGTCGGCGCGGCGGGCTGGAAATATTACGCGGAGTCAAACCAGTGGCTGGAAATCCCCGGCTATATTGTCGATGCGCTGCGCGATCTGACTGGCGGGGCGGATCACGTGCGCAACGCAACGCATCTGCTCATGGATGCGAGTCACGGGCTGCGCGCAACCAACGAGGTCGAGCAGTTGGCGGCCTTCGAGTTCGCCGCGACCTTCGCTTCGCAGTCGGTACGCAACGTCGTCTTTGGCGTCCAACCGGGGATGACTGAACTGGAAGCCGCCGAGTTGATGCGCCTGAACGGATTTCCTGAATCGACCTACACGTTCCTTGCGTCAGGAGCGCGCGCGGTGCTGGGGATGATTAGCCCCAGCCTGAACCGAATCGCGCTGGGCGACCGCTTCACAGTCTGCTGCGGGCTGTGGGGCGCGCTGACCAGCCGCGCCGGGTTCGTGGTCGAGAACGCGCAGCAGCTTCCAGCGGATGCCAGCGCTTACGTCGATACGCTGGTCGCGCCCTATTTTCAGGCGATTGTCGCGTGGTACGAGCGGGTTGGCATCGGCGTCACGGGCGGCGAACTGTATCAGGCCATCCACGACAAAATTGGCGATCCGTTCTTCGGTGTCGGCCTCAATCCCGGCCACCTGATCCACCTGGACGAGTGGCTTAACTCACCAATCTATGCGGGATCAAGCGAGCGGCTGCAATCAGGGATGGCGCTGCAAGTGGACGTGATCCCGGCGACGGGCACGGCCTACTTTACGACCAACATCGAAGATGGAATCGCGCTGGCGGACGACGATTTGCGCGCCGCCTTCGCGCAGCAGTATCCCGAAGCGTGGGGACGGATTCAGGCGCGGCGGGCGTTCATGCAGAACGCTTTAGGGATCACGCTCAAGCCGGAGGTGCTGCCCTTCTCGAACATCCCGGCTTACCTGCCGCCGTACCTGCTCGCGCCGCAAAAGGCGCTGCGGGCAGTGTAGAAACACACCATTCAGCTATTGTAGGGGCGCGGCACGCCGCGCCCGTCTTTTCTTGGCGCGGTGCGAAACTTCGTTTCGACTGTGCCTTTGCGCCTTTGCGTTAAATCCTTGTCAATTCCCGAACTGGACTCAGCCGTAGTCATGACCGCTCGCTATAATCGCGCCTATCCAGCTTTCTAGAGGAGAAAATGACCGTGAAGAATGTCCCGATTGTGAATTGTGACCTGCAAGCGTCGGAAATCTCGCTCGGCTGTATGCGCATCTCGGAAATGTCGGACGCGGACATTTCC
>DASZXN010000710.1:0-1782 GCA_035545875.1 Phototrophicaceae bacterium | reverse complement strand
TTCGCCGATGCCTTCAACGCTGACCGTGACAACATCCCCATCCTTGAGGTAGATCGGCGGCTTGCGCCCATCGCCCACGCCCGACGGCGTACCGGTCATGATGATGTCGCCGGGTTCGAGCGTGAACATCTGCGAGCAGTAGCTGATCAGGAAGGGCAGCTTGAAGATCATATGCTGGGTGTTGCTCTCCTGCATGACCTCGCCGTTGACCGTCGTCTTGAGGTTGAGGTTCTGTGGGTCGGCGATTTCGTCGCGGGTGACGATGTACGGCCCCAGCGGGCAGAAGGTATCGAGGCTCTTGCCGCGCGTCCACTGGGTATCGGTGCGAAGCTGAAGATCGCGGGCGGTCACGTCGTTGCCGACGCAGTACCCGTAGACGTGATCGAACGCCTCGGCTTCGCCGACATCTTTGGCGCGCTTGCCGATAATCACGGCGAGTTCGACTTCCCAATCGACCTGGGTGGTGATCGAGGTTTTCCAGGTAATCGCCTCGCCCGGCCCAATCACGGTGCTGGGGAACTTGGCGAAGATCAGCGGGCGTTCCGGCGGCTTGTTGCCGAGTTCGGCAGCGTGTTCAGCGTAATTGCGGCCAATCGCAATGATTTTGCCGGGGATCAGCGGCGCTTTGAGCGTCGCCTGCGCGAGCGGCACGCGCTCGTAGCTCGGCTGCGGACTGATGCCGCGCCGGATCAACTGGCGCATATTGTCCTGCCAGGCCATGATTTGAATCGTATCGCCTTCGATTGCACCGATGCGCGTTCGACCGTTATGAGTAAAAGTTGCCAGTTTCATGAGTTTTGCTTTTGCGCAGTCCGTTTATGAGTAGAAGCACAAAGTTTGCCACGAAATGGAAGAATTGCCTAATCCCGTTATGGATTGTGTTATAATTTGCAAAAGGGAAATGGACTTATCGTGATGGACGATCCATACACTTCACAACGTACGGCGATGGTCAAATGGCAGCTTCGGGCGCGTGGTATTCAGGATGAACCCGTGCTCGAAGCGATGGAGCGGATTCCACGTCACGAGTTCGTGCCTCAGGCGGCGCAGAATGATGCTTATCGTGACGTGCCGCTGCCGATTAAAGCTGAACAGACGATTTCGCAGCCTTACATTGTCGCGCTGATGACCCAGGCGCTCCATTTGAGCGGCAACGAGCGCGTGCTCGAAATCGGCACCGGATCGGGCTACCAGACGGCGGTGCTGTGTGAATTAGTACCGTACGTTTACAGTTTGGAGCGGGTCGCGCGGCTGGCACGCGAAGCGGTCACGCGGCTGCACGCGCTCGGCTACAGCAACTTCGACGTTCACGTCGGCGATGGCAGTCAGGGCTTGGCAGATATGGCTCCGTTCGACGCGATTCTGGTCACGGCAGCCGCGCCGAGTATCCCAGGGCCGCTGCGCGCGCAGATGAATCCCAAAGGCGGTAGGCTGGTTATCCCCGTAGGCGACGAAGACAAAGGCCAGTTTCTCGAACTGGTCACGCGCTTTGGCGATCACTGGTACATCAAGCACATCGCGGCAGTGCATTTCGTCCCGCTGATCGGCCAGTACGGGTTTTAGCGCGCGCGCGCCAGTGTATCGACGAATTCCTGAATGAAGCCGCCCTGATTCGAGGCGATCAGCACGCCGCTCACCTTGTTAACGGTCAATTCGCCGAAGTGACTGATCACGCGGCTAACCTGCTCTCGCATCACCAGCATTAAATCGTCCCAAAGTATGCTATCGGGAAGCTGTGGCTCACGGGTCGAGCGCGTGCTTTCCAGATAGGCCATAACCGGC
>DASZXN010000709.1:0-8164 GCA_035545875.1 Phototrophicaceae bacterium | reverse complement strand
GGGAAATCCTCCGGTTTGATTCCATAGGTGCGCAGCGGCGGAATTTCGAGCAAATTCACCGTTTCCTTTAGCCACTCGACCAGCGCCTTTGCATCTTCAAAGTGACCTGCCGAAGTTCGCCCCGGAATCTCTCGGGCAATGCGCACGTAGCGCCCGAACGTTTCGGAATGAGCTTCCTCTGTTTCGAAATTCCATGCACGCCGGATGTTCATCTCAGTTGCATATGGCAGCAGCGCGGCGCAGAGCGCGCCGTGTGGCGCATCGTACATTCCACCGAGTACGCCCGCAAAGCCATGCACCGCACCGAGTTTGGCATTCGCTAGCGCGATCCCGCCGAACAAACTGGTCAGCGCCATATAATAGCGATCCAGATTACCCCCTTCACGAACGTGGCGAATGGACTCCATGCCGTGCTTGATACCCTCGAAGGCGATCAAGTCGGTCACGACATTGGCAGCGTTTGAGGTAAATGGCTCAATGACCTGTGTAAGCGCGTCCATCCCAGTATAGGCAGCGACATCTTTGGGCATCGAATAGGTCAGCACCGGATCGACCAGCGCGACCTTCGGCAGCATCAGTGGACTGCGCAGGCTGACCTTGACCTTATGCTCTGGCGAGGCGATCACGGCATTGCGCGTGACCTCGGAACCCGTCCCGGCGGTCGTCGGGATGGCGATGAAGGGCAGCGGCGCGTTGGCGAGCTTCTGCCCCTTGCCAATCACTTCGAGATAGTCGAGCGGCTCGCCGGGATTGGTCGCCAGCGCCGCAATCGCTTTGCCCGCGTCGATGGCGCTGCCGCCGCCAAACGAGATCACCATCTGCACGTTCGACTGCTTGGCCTGCTGTGATCCGGCTTGCACCATCTCAATGCTCGGCTCGCCTTTGACTGTGAAGGCTGCGTGTTCGATTTTCGCCTGATCGAGCAGATCGAACAGCGGCTTGGCACGCTCGACGTTCCCGCAGACGACCAGCGCCCGCTGACCGAACTCCGGCGCGATTGACGCGATTTCTTTCAGCTTGCCCTCGCCAAAAATGATCCGCGTAGCCGTTGCGAACTCAAACCCGCTCATAAGGCAGCACCTCAATCTGCGCCGCATAGCGCTGAATATCCGCAAGCGAACAATCGGCTGTGCCCTCGGTGGTGACGACGGCAGTCGCCGCCGCGAAGCCGAGCCGGATACCGTCTTCAATCGGCTGATGACGGAAAATCGAGGCCGCCAGCCCTGCCAGCACCGCATCACCCGCCCCCGCCGCGTTGACGACCGGAACGGTCAGCGGCGGAACCCGATAAGCGCGATCCGGCAGCACCGCCAGCCCGCCCTGATCTCCAAGTGAGATGATCGGAATCGTGCCGCAGCGATCCAGCAGGACGCGCCCTGCCTCGAACGCTTCCTCGACCGTTTCGACCCGTTTGCCGATGAACTGCGACAGTTCGTCGCGGTTGGGCTTGACATAAGTCGGATGCGAAGCCAGTCCTGCGCTCAGATAGGGCTCGCTGGCGTCGAAGATCACCGGGATATGGCGCTCAACCGCCAGCGCGATCAGGTCGGTGTAGAACTCCGGCTTGATGCCTTTCGGCAGCGTCCCGCCAAGCACGACCAACTCGCAGTCATCGAGCGCGACAATGAATTTCTCACGCAGCGCGGCGACGTGCGCCGGGGAGACAATCAGCGTCGAGGCGGTGATCGCCGTGTGCGCTTCGCCGTCTTCCGTCGCAATGATCAGGTTGCGGCGCGACTCTCCCTCGACGGGAACGAAATCGGTCGAAATGCCGCGTCCCGCCATCAACTGCCTGACCATCTCGCCTGTCATGCCTGCCGCGAAGCCGAGCGCGAGGCTGGTGATGCCCATCTCGGCCAGAATCCACGAGCAGTCAGCAGGCTTGCCGCTCATCCCTTGAACGACCCGACTGGCGCGCAGGGTCGTGCCTGCTTCCCACTTGGGGATGAAGTAGATGTAGTCGAGGCCGGTGTTGCCCGTGACCGTGACAACGGTCGGCTTCATTCGTGCCACTCACGTGACCAATGCTCGACCTCAGCATTCAGGTCGGCGCGCTGCTGCGCCAGCAAATCGGTCGCGCCGAGCGCCTGCTGCGCCATCAGGATGATGTAGGCATTGGTGTCGAAGCGCTCGACGGCATCGAAAGCCGCGTCGATGTCCTTGCCGATCAGGAAAACGCCGTGCCAGGGCGCGATGATCCCGGCGGCCTGCTTGCGAATGCGGTCTTCCTGCCCTTGCAAGGCGTTATAAATGTTCTCCGCCAGCCTGGGGCTGTGGGCGGGCGCGTACTCGATGCACTTGACCTCGCCGAACTTGAGATTCGCTTCGAGCACGGGCGGCATCGACTTCTTCATCGCCGCGAACACCAGCAGATTGCGCGGGTGCGCGTGGATCACGCCTGTGCCGTGCTGACCGAACTCGCGGTGCAGCATGAAATGGACGTGCGCTTCGCGCGTGATTTTGCCGTCGCCTTCGAGAATGTGGCCTTCGCGGTCAACGATCAGCACGTCTTCGGGCTTCAACTGCCACTGGCGCTTGGAGCCGCTGTAACTCGGCGACATGCAAATCACGTCGCCGACGCGCGCGCTCATGTTGCCGCCTGCCGCGTCAGTCAAGTGGCGATCAAAGAGCATCCCGCCGAGCCGCGCGACCTTTTCGCGCATCTGATCGACCGCTTTGCGATCCGTAATCTGGTACATGGGCTGAATCTTTCGTCAAGTGAAAAACTTTTCAGCCTATTATAGCGCTACGCCGCCTTCAATCCACGACTGCGTAGGATAATCCAGATCACGACCGGAGCGCCGATCAGCGCGGTGATGGCATTGAGCGGCAAGACCAACTGCGTGCCGGGAAGCTGGGTCAGAATGTCGGCAATCATGGCGACGATCCCGCCCATCAGAATGGTCGCGGGAATCAGGATGCGGTGATCCGAGGTGTTGAACAGGCTCCGGCAGAGATGCGGCACGGCGATGCCGAGGAACCCAATCGGGCCGCAAAATGCCGTGACCGCGCCCGCCAGCAGCGCTGTGCTGACGATGATCCAGCGGCGCACGCGGCGGACGTTCATGCCCATACTGCGCGCATAGGTCTCACCGAGCAGCAGCGCGTTGAGCGACTTGGAGAGCAGAAACGCGATGGCGAGGCCGATCAGGATGGCAGGCGCGAACACCTGCATCTGATCCCACGTGACCGCGCCGAACGATCCGAACGTCCAGTTGACGTAGGCCTGAATGCGCTGGGCAATGCTGAAATAGAGCAGCAGACTGACGACCGCGCTGACGCCGTAGCCGAACATCAGGCCGAGAATCAGCAGGGTGACGCTGCTCTCGACGCGCCGCGCGACCAGCAGCACCAGCGCCAGCACCAACGCGCTGCCGAGGCTCGCTGCCAGCGCGATTCCCAGATCGCTGAACAGGGAGACGCCCGCCAGCAGCATCACCCCCGGCGTACCAACCGACAATACAATCAGCGCCACGCCGAGGCTCGCGCCTGAACTGATACCCAGCACGTAAGGATCGGCCAGCGGGTTGCGAAAAAGCGTCTGCATCTGCAAGCCGCCGATGCCGAGCGCCGCGCCTGCCAGCATCCCGGTGAGCGCTTTAGGCAGGCGAAACTGGAGGACGATCTGCGTCCACGAGTCGCGGCTGGCGCTGCCGCCGAGCAGCACGCGCACGATCTGATCGAGCGGGATCGCCACCGAGCCGAGCGCAAGGCTCAACAGAAACACCGCGATCAGCAGGATCAACAGAACGATCAGCAGCGGGGATCGGCTGCTGGTGTGGGGAATCTCGGTAGTCGAAGCAATCGGCGTCTGATTCAATCCGGGACATTTTCTGTAGGGGCACGGCGCGCCGTGCCCCTAGCGCATATGTTCAATCACTTACTTCGGCGGCAACTGCCGGAAATAGACCAACGGATGATCCGGCACGAGATCAGGGTGCATGATCTTGATCAGATCGGCCAGCACATCCTGCGGATTAGCGACGCCGCTCTCATAATAATCATCCCCGCCGCCCGCGCCGAGGCGCGCATCGTTATTGTAGACCTGATCGGTCTTGACTGCGTTGAAATCGGCGTAACGCGCGTCCTGCGCGACCAAATCGGCCAGCGTCTTGACGCCAAATACGCCGGGGAACCAGAATTTGGCATCCAACCCGGCGTTGTAAACGGCCTCGAAATCAAACGGCAGCGTGTTATTGTTGCCTTGCAGCTTGGGATCGTCGCCGAGCACCAGCTTCGCGCCCGCGTCGTGAATGTAATGCGCCGCGAAGCTCTCACTGCCGGGGATGTTCCACGAGTTGCCGTAACTGCTGTAGCTGTTCCAGAGGATCAGCGGTTTCTGATCGTCGCTCAGGGTCGAGGTCAGCTTCGCCAGATCGTCATAAGCGCTGGCCTTCTGATCAAAGATCGCGTTCGCTTCACCCTCCTTGTTGTAGAACAGCGCTGTGAACTTAATCCACTCCGCCTGACCGAGCGGCGACTGCTCGACGTAATCCGAAGCGACCACCACCGGAACGCCCGCCTTGATCAAGACCGGATGGGTATCGTAGGTCGGGTCGCCGCTGCCAAAGGTCAGCACGAGACCGGGCTGCGCGTCGAGAATCGCCTCGACGTTGACGCTCGCCCCGCTGCCGACTTCGATCAGCTTCTTGGCGGCGGCCATCTGCGCGATCTCCGGCGTGCTGTAGAGCGCCACACTGTCCACGCCGATCAGGTCGTCAAGCAGGCCAAGTTCCTGCAACTGTGGGACGTACTCCGTGCCGAGTGCGATCACCTTCCCGGACGGAATTTGGATCACTTCTGCGCCGTCGTAGCCGCTCGGCGCGGGCGTGCCGCATTCGACCAGCACGTACTCGAAAGCGTCCTTCGCGGTCGCACCCGGCCAGGGGGTGGTCACGTCAACCACTTTATAGCTGTTGTGATACTCGACCGTCCAGCCTTTGGCGTATTCCGGTTTGACCTTATCGGGGAAGTAGTCGGTGTTCGGATCGTAATTGGTGACACATCCGACACTTGCTTCCTGAGTCGCGGAAGCGGTTGATGCGGGCGTGGCCGCCGGAGTCGCCTCCTGCGCGATGGCAGGCAGCGCCGCGAAGATAAAAATGATCAGCAAAACCGACAGCAGACGAGATTTGATCATGTGCGTGTACCCCTGTGTGAGAATGGAAACGAAAAGCCTTCGCGGGGGCGACGCAAGCTATGGGTATAGAACAAAAAGCCCGCCGGGTGGCGGGAATCAAGCAGGAATTTCATGCTCGCTCCCCTTTTGACCTCGAAGGTGATGCAGAGCAAAAGCGGTGGCGGGCATTCGGGCTGAATCTGAAACTGCGCTTCAGACATTACCGTTGCGGGACAGCGCCGGACTAGGGTCGCGTGAGCGACACGTCACCGGTCTTCCCCCAATGCGAAGGCGAAACAAGTTTCGCTTTATCGCACCGTGTTTGCGCATCCGGGCGCAAGCACACCATCACTTTATGCTGGTTGTGCCGAACAGCATAGCACGCGCTCATAGCCGAGTCAAGCATCGCCGACCGGAATGGCAGGGTCATCGCATCAAAATGCGATTGAAAGTCACACAGGGACATCAGGAATCGTAGGGACGCGATGGATCGCGTCCGTTGTAGCGGACGGCATTCATGCCGTCCCTACGAAACCCCGTTCACCTTTTATGACCCAAACAGAAATTTGATGCGATGACCCTGACCGGAATGGCTTCTCACATTACCTTAATTAAAAATGCAACAAATCCTCATTAGAATGCCAATTGTAATTAATCACTGATTGGATTGAGGTTTTTGTTACTCATTTCAGCCACAGGCTGAACATGGAGGTTGGGCAATGCAGCACTCAGCCGAGGAAACGCAAGAACAGCCGAACGCCCCGACTATCCCCTATTCTGAACCGGCTGGCGGCACAGGCAGCCTCGAAGCCGCGATTGAAAGCGAACCGAGTCGGCTCAAGCGGATTCTGAAGGTGCTGGGGCCGGGGTTGGTCACCGGTGCCTCCGACGACGATCCATCGGGCATCGGCACGTATGTCTCAACCGGAGCAGCGCTTGGCTTCGTAACCTTGTGGGTCGCCGTCGTCACCTTCCCGCTGATGGCGACGATCCAGTTCATCTGCGCCAAGATCGGCATGGTCAGCGGCAAGGGGCTGGCCGGCGTAATCCGGGAAAATTACCCGCGCAAGCTGCTTTATCCCGTGATCCTCGGCCTGATCGTCGCCAACGTCATCAACGCAGGCGTCGATATTGGCGCGATTGCGGCGGCGATCAACCTGCTGCTGCCGATTCCGATCACGCTGATGATTATTCCCATCTCGCTGGCGATCCTCGCGCTGCAAATCTGGGGATCGTATCGGCTGATCGCCAACGTATTCAAGTGGTTGACGCTGGCACTCCTGGCTTACATCGCCGCCGCCTTCTTCGCCAAGCCGGATTGGGGCGAGGTGCTGCGCAGCACTCTGATCCCGACGATCCGCTTCGACAATACCTTTCTCGCTGCGCTGGTCGCCATCCTCGGCACAACGATCTCGCCCTACCTGTTCTTCTGGCAGGCGACACAGGAGGTCGAGGAGGAGATCAGTATGGGGCGCAAGCGGCTCTGGCAGCGCAAAGGCGCGAGCAACTCCGAACTGAAATATGCCGCCTGGGACGTGAACATCGGGATGCTGCTCTCGAACGTGGTCATGTACTTCATCATCCTGACGACCGCCGCAACCCTGTTCACGGCGGGCAAGACCAATGTCCAATCTGCGACTGACGCGGCAGAGGCGCTGCGTCCGCTGGCAGGCGACGGCGCGCGCTTGCTGCTGGCAGTCGGCTTGATCGGCGCAGGCGTGCTGGCGGTGCCGATCCTGACCGGATCAGCCGCATATGCCGTCTCGGAGGCGTTCGGCTGGAAATACGGTTTCGACGAGAAACCTGCCCGCGCGAAACAGTTCTACGCAGTGATCGTCGTCTCGACGCTGATCGGGATGCTGATCAACTTCCTCGGCATCAACCCGATTGACGCGCTGTTCTGGACAGCCGTGATCAACGGGTTTCTCGCGCCGCCGCTGATGGTGATCGTCATGCTGGTTTCAAATAACAGGAAGATCATGGGCGAGCGTGTCAACAGCCGCGTGATCAATCTTGTCGGCTGGCTGGCGACGCTGGTGATGTTTGCAGCGGTCTTCGCGCTGATTATCACGGCGGTGCGGCACTAGGCGGAGCTAGTAGGGGCGAGGCATGTCTCGCCCCTACGGAATGCACAATTGGCTAGTACAACACCTGTTTCCAGACCGTATCGAGGACTTGCAGTACGGTCAGGTTGCGGACGGTCGCACCATATTGCAGATTATCCGGCGTGAAATCGACCACCGCCGAGATACCACCGGGCGGCACCGAGGGATGGATACCGTCGTCGCCGTAGCCGTGATTGGGCAGGTTGACCATCGCGCTGTACAAATCGGTCAGCGGGATGCCGTAGCTGCTCGCCATCTGCGTGATCACCTGATTGTAAGCGATCACGTTGTCGTTGTACTGGGCGCGCGGCGGGATCGTGCTCAAAATCGGCACGACGTTGTACTGAATGCAGGTATCGACGATCTGCTTGAGGCGCGAGCCGAACACGTCCGGCGGGAAGGCCGGCGAGTCGTTGGTGCCGATCAGGATCACGGCAACGGCGGGCTTGACGACGCGCATCTCGCAGGCAACCGGAGTCTCGCCGCTGTTGCAGCGCCCGTGATCCGCCGAACCGGGATCAAGCACGCTGACCTCGCCCCATCCGGCGTGCGCCGAGATCGAGCCGCTGGTGAACGGGTTGCCGCCGAGCGCATTGCCGCCAGAGAAGAACTGAATCACGGGCAGCAAAGAGCCGTACCCGCGCAGGTTGTAGCCGTTGGCAAGCGGGCGCAGGAAATACTGCGAATCGGTCAGGCTGTCGCCGACGGTGGCAAAAACGTTGCGCTGATTGCCCGTTGACTGCCCGCTCAGATAAATATTGCGCGCGCCACCGCCCACGCTGCTGACGACGCTCACGCCGCCCTGAGGAGTCGGCGGGGGGACATATTTCACGGGCTGCGGGTTGGCAACTACATCCACATCAGCCAGATCGATGTACAGTTCGACGTAATTCGAAGCAACCCAGCCCTCGTAACCGTCCGCCGATTTGACCAGCAGCCA
>DASZXN010000708.1:0-4713 GCA_035545875.1 Phototrophicaceae bacterium | reverse complement strand
CGCTGGATTTTCGCCAACGGCCATGAGGCACAGATCGTGATTGAGGATTGGCGGCAGGAGTACAATCATCGTCGTCCGCACAGCAGTCTAGGCTACCTGCCACCGGCTGCCTTCGCAGAGCAGGCTCGACTCTCACCCCACTTGGTCTAGATCGTGGGGGCAGGTCACGTAATTACTCAGATGCAAGGAAAACATCGTAGTTAGACAACAAAAACAGCCTTTCACGAAGGCTGTTTTTGTTAGTATTTATATTACAATTTATGGACCTGAGGGGATTCGAACCCCTGACCTCTACAGTGCGATTGTAGCGCTCTCCCAGCTGAGCTACAGGCCCTTGAGTGCGACGTATTGTATATCCCGCCTCAGGCGCGCGTCAAGGTAAAGTTTACTCTACTCGCCCATAATCGCAGCGCCTATAATCGCCTGATGATTCAATACGCGATCACACGACGCAACTATTCTTCTGAGCAATGTGCGGGAAACGCTGCATGTCCCCACTGAACCTGCTGATGTTGAGCGGCGATTCGTCGGTGGCGCAGGCGGGCGACGAGGGCGTGTTTAATACGATGCTGCGCCGCTTCTCGACGTACTGGGAGCGCATCGACATCCTGTGCCCGCGCGCGCCGGGAACTGCCGAGCGTCAGCGGTTCGGGAATGTGTATGTGCATCCTTCGCCCTATCACCGCGCTTTACAGCCGATCTACATATGGCGCAAAGGGCGCGAACTGCTGGCGCAGCGACCTTATGCGCTGATTGTCAGCCACGATTTCGGCCTGTTTTACAACGGCATCGGAGCGCTGCTGCTCAATCGCCCTTACGTGAGCGAGATTCATCACGTCGAAGGCTATCCGTGCGCCGTGACAGCCCGCGAGCAGCTTTCTCGACGCGCCGCACAGTTTTACATTAGCGTCGCGCGACGGCGAGCTGCTGCCTTTCGCGCCGTCAATCCCGTTGAAATTCCTGATCTGCTGCGCAAATGGGGCGTGCCGGATGACAAAATCCTCGTGCTGCCTTCGCTTTATATCGATTTCACCTGCTTTCATCCGATGGACGTGCCGCGCCGCTTCGACGTAGCCTTCGTCGGACGCTTTGCGCCCAACAAAGGTCTTTTCACGCTGATCGAGGCCGTCGCGCAGGTCAAAATGACGCACCCAACGATTCGGATCGGGCTGCTGGGACGAGGTACACTCGAAGCCGCGCTGCGCGACCGGATCGCGGCGCTGGGGCTGCGCGAACAGGTCACGCTGATCACGGAGCGCGTGCCGACCGATGCAGTCGCGCGTTTCTACAATCAGTCGGGGATGCTGGTCTGTGCCTCGACTTCGGAAGGCGGGCCGCGCGTGACCGTCGAGGCGATGGCTTGCGGCGTCCCGGTGATCTCGACGCGAGTCGGCATCATGCCCGAACTGATCCGCGACGGCGAGAACGGCTTGCTGTTCGACGGCAGCGCCGAGCAGTTGGCGCTGCGCATTCGCCGCTTACTCGACGACGAGGCGCTGCGCGAGACTATCGGCAACGCGGGGCGCGCAGCGGTACAGGGATTCACCGCTGACACCGTGATCGCGGGTTACGCGGAGGGTTATCAGGCATTGATTAGGCGAATGACGCACGCATGAGCAATCTGCTCCTTTTCAACCTGGCGACCGACGCCGACGATCCGCTGCTCGGCTTTACGACGCTCTGGATCAATCGGCTGGCCGAGCATTATGAGCGCATCGACGTGATCACCATGCGCGCCGGACGGCTGACGGTGGCGGCGAACGTCCGCGTCTATTCAGTGGGTAAGGAAAAAGGCTATGGTAACGTGCGCCGCACTTTCGAGTTCTACCGCATCCTCGCGCGCCTGCGCCGTGAGCGACCGTATGGTGCCTGTTTCGCCCACATGATGCCCTTGTTCGCGGTGATGGGCGCGCCGCTGCTGATGGGGATTCCCATTGTCGTGTGGTACACGCACCGACAGCGCCATCGCACGCTCGAATGGGCGGAGCGCGTCAGTTCGCGCGTCGTGACCGCCGCTTCGGATAGTTTCCCGATCCCCTCTGATAAAGTGCGCGTGCTGGGGCATGGGATTGATACCGAGTTCTTTTCTCCACCCCACCTCCGGCCCCTCCCCGACTTCAGCGAGGGGAAAAAAGCAGCGCCTGACTCTGCGCCTGCCCCTACGGGAGAATTGACGGATGGGGAGGGAAAGTCGGGCGCACCGCCGTGCGCCTCTATGGAGCGATCTATCGTTCAGGTGGCGCGGTTGATGCCAATTAAGCAGCAGGCGGCGCTGATCCGCGCGCTGGTTGATCTGCCGGAGGCGCGGGCGATCTTCGTCGGCGACGTGCCGCCGGAAACCGACGTGGGGTATCGCGCTGAGTTGGAAGCGCTGGCGCGCGATCTCGGCGTGGCGGATCGGGTAACGTTCGCCGGAAATCAGCCGAGCGCCGCCGTGCGCGATTTTTATCGTCAGGCGAGCGCCGCCGTCAACCTGAGTCCGGCGGGCTTGTTCGACAAAGCCGCGCTCGAAAGCATGGCGATGGAAGTGCCGACACTCGTGATCAGCCCGGCATTTTGCCCCTCGCTGGGCAAGTACGCCGATCAACTGCTGATTGACCCACCCGAATCGCTGACCGCGCGCCTGAGGCGGATACTGGCGCTTTCACAGGCGGAACGACAGGCGATGGGCGCGGAACTCCGGGCGAACGTGGTGGCGCAGCACAGCCTCGACCAGTTGATCGCGCGGCTGGTGAGCGTCCTCAACACGGGAGAGCCAGCATGAATTACCCCAGAACGCTGGTGATCATCCCGGCGCTGAACGAGGAAGAAAGCATCGCCCATGTGATCGACCTGATCCACCAGCACGCGCCCTGGGCGGACATCGCCGTGATCAACGATGGCTCGACCGACCGCACCGGCGCGATTGCCGAGGACTGCGGCGCGATTGTGCTGCACATGGCGCACAACGTCGGCATCGGCGCGGCGGTGCAGACCGGTTTTCTGTTCGCGGCGCGCAAGGGTTACGAAGTCGCGGTGCAGAATGACGGCGACGGTCAGCACGATCCGCGCGAAATTCCGCTGCTGGTGCAGGCGTTGATCGACAGCGGGGCTGATCTGGTCATCGGTTCGCGCTACATTGAGGATCGCGGCTACATCACGCCGCCGATCCGCCGCTTCGGGATCGTGATTCTGGCGCGTGTGATCTCGCTGGTGACGCGCCAGCGCTTCAGCGACCCGACCTCCGGCTTTCGCGCCTCGAACCAGCGGACGATCCAGTTGTGCGCACACTTCTATCCGCACGACTACCCGGAACCGGAAGCGGTGGTCTTGCTGCATCGCGCGGGGCTGCGCCTGCGTGAAATCCCCGTGACCATGAATCCGCGCTACGGCGGCAAATCCTCGATCACGCCGTTCAAGTCCGGGCTGTACATGGTCAAGGTGCTGCTGGCGATTTTGATCGATCTGCTGCGTGATCCGCCTAAACGTCCTGACGCTGCTTTGCCATGACGCACAACTGCGGCCCGTAGGCAAGCTGAAATGATTCTGCCAGCTTGCGTGCCGCTGTGTTCTTCTGTTCGACCCAGAGCGCGACGTAATGGACGCCGTGTTTGGCGTGAAAGCGCATCTGTTCGCCAAAGAGCCGCCGACCGATCCCCTGACGACGATATTCGGGGCGAACGCCAATCCACTCGATGGTGATCCAGTCGTTCGCGCTGGGACAATCCTCTAACTGCGGCGGCACGCCCCAGACCCGCGCCTCGCCGAGTTTCTGCTCGTCCAGATAGACGCTCAAATCCCATTCGAGCGAGGGACGGTTCATATCCCAGTAGAGCTTGAACGACTCGTCGTCGAGAATACCGCTGTGATCCTGAAGCGCGCCGTGCATCAGCAGCCAGCTTTCGACCTGTTGATAACCCGCTTCGCGCAGGCCGCTGAGGAGATGCGGCCACGTCGAAGGGATGCCGAACCAGCCGATGCCGAAGGCGAAGCGCCCCTGCTCGATGCCGCCGTGTCCACTGGTCTTGACCTGCTTGTCGATCAGGTGGAGCAGGGTGCGCAGCGGAATCGGTTTGCTCGGCTGCGCGACCAGCCACAAGAGCGTGCAGACCTGGGTGCGGCTGCTGGGAATGAGCCACTGGGCAGCAGCCACGACTTCGCTGTGTTCGAGGATGCAGACGGTGCGCGTGGTGAAGACCTCGCGGTCGTCGGGATAGTGGAGATTCCAGAGCTTGCCGCCGTGCGCAATCGCATAGGCGACCTGCTCGTCGGTGAGGACGAAGCCGGGCAGCACCGTCGCGGTGTGCGCGTTGATCAGCCGTGTCAGGCTGGGGAGCAAACGGCGGTCAAATTCGGCGATCTGCATTGGATTTCCAGAGCAGGTTGGTGGCTAAATAATGATTGTCTTCGATTGACAAGCTTAACGCGAGTCGCCGTTTTTGGCAGCACGACCCCACCTCGCAACAGGGCAACCGCATCAAAATCAGATGAAAAGTCACAAAGGGTCACAAGGAATCGTAGGGACGGCATTGATGCCGTCCACGATGCCGGACGCGATCAAGCGCGTCCCGACAAAATCCGTATCGCCTTTCATGACCCGAATATAAATTTGATGCGTTCGCCCTGCACTTCGCAAGCGCTGAAGCGCGATAAGTGCCTTGTGCTCTTGTAGGGACGAGACTTGTCTCGTCCGCTGACAAGCGCCTTCGGGAAATTATCTTAACGTCAGTTATG
>DASZXN010000707.1:0-8175 GCA_035545875.1 Phototrophicaceae bacterium | reverse complement strand
GGTAGCGAAAGCGACTGCCTGGCAGCAGCAGGGCAGTCGCTTGATCGTGAGCGCGGCGACGGCCTACGAGAAGTCGGCGCAGATTAGTATTGAGGCGGTGAACGCGGCGATTTGGCGGATTCAGTTCGTCGCGCCGGGCGCTGAAGCGACTCCACCCACGCCGATTGTGGTCGGCAAGTTCGGGCAGCCCACGCTGACAGTCCGCAAAGTCGAAAATGGACTGGAGGCGTCAGCAGGCGGTCTGACGCTGCGCCTGCTGTTTGATCCCTGGCAGATCGCGTTCGTGGGTGCGCAGGGGCGCGAGGTCGTCCGCGAGAATCCGCAGGACATTGACGGCTTGGGGCGGCTGTTTATCCTGCCGCTCGGCTGCACGCCCGACGGCCAAGTCACTGAATCGTTTCATCTGCGTCAGGATGAGCATCTGTTCGGCCTCGGCGAGAAGTTCACGCCGTTGGACAAGCGCGGCCAGCGGATCATCAGTTGGACGCAGGATGCGTTCGGCTCGACGAGTGAACGCTCACATAAAAATATCCCGTTCCTGATCAGTACACACGGTTACGGCCTCTTTATCGACAGCGGCGCGCGCATCACCTGGGATTTAGGCACGGTGTCATGCCAGTCGTATACGGTAACGCTCGATGCGCCGTCGCTCGATGCTTACGTGATTGGCGGCAGCACGCCTGCCGAAATTCTCGCGCATTACACTGAACTCACAGGTCGCGCGCCCGTGCCGCCGAAGTGGTCATTTGGCGTGTGGATGTCGGGGACAGGGACACGACGCGATCAACCAGCGTTTGTGGAACTGGTGCAACAGGTCGAAAATCATAAGCTGCCCGTTGACGTGATTCACGTCGATACGTGGTGGATGAAGTGGCGGCACTACTGCGATTTCCGCTGGGATGCGGATATGTTCCCGGATGTGCCGGGATTTATCGAAGGGCTGCACGCTAAAGGCTTTCACCTCACAGTCTGGGAACATCCTTACATCTCGATTGAAAGCGATCTGTTCGAGATCGGCAAGCGCGAGGGCTATTTTGCCAAGCGACCGGATGGCGAAGTCTACGTGATCGACTACGGTCTGTCGCTCGCGCCGCGACCCGATGGCGTGATCCGCACGGCGACGCCGGAAACCTCGTGGAATGCTCGTGTCGCCATTATCGACCTGACCAATCCGGCGGCCTATCGCTGGTACCAGGATTTGCATCGCCCGGTGCTGCGGATGGGCGTGGCAGCCTTCAAAACCGATTTCGGCGAAGATGTTCCCCTTGACGCGGTGTTCAGCAATGGGCAAACAGGCGCGACCATACACAACCTCTATCCGCTGCTGTACAACCAGGCTGTGAGCGAAGTGACGCAGCAGGAGCAGGGCTACAGCCTCGTCTGGAGCAGGGCAGGGACGGCGGGCAATCAACGCTATCCGATCTGCTGGTCGGGCGACCCGGCGGCGGATTGGGACAGCCTGGCCTGTACGATTCGCGGCGGCCTGTCAATTGGCCTGTCGGGAGTGCCGTTCTGGGCAAGCGACATCGGCGGCTATCGCGGAATGCCGTCGCCCAAGCTGCTGATCCGCTGGGCGCAGTTCGCCATGCTCTGTTCGCACGCCCGTTTTCACGGCGACAGCCCACGCGAACCCTGGGCGTTCGGCGCAGACGCGGATCGGATTGTGCGCGCGTTCGCGGAACTGCGCTATCGATTGTTCCCATACCTCTACAGCGCGGCGCACGAAGCAGCGATCACTGGCCTGCCCGTGATGCGCGCGATGCCGCTGGCCTTCCCTGAGGATCGCAATACCTACGACAAAGACTTGCAGTTTATGGTTGGGGCGTCGCTGCTGATCGCGCCGATTTACGACGAATCGGACGCGCGATCCGTGTATCTGCCTGAAGGTAAGTGGATCGATTACTGGACAGGCACGGTTTATGAAGGCGGACGCAATCTCGATGTGAAGTCACCCCTCGACCAGATGCCGATCTTTGTCAAAGGCGGGGCGATTATCCCGACGATGGAAACGGCACGGCGCATCCCTGGGGACGTGATCACGCCGCTGATGGTCGAGGTCTATCCACTCGGCGAGGGCGAGACGACCTTTTATGAAGACGAAGGCGAAACGCGCTTCCGCTATCATGAATCGAGCGGCAATTTCCACTTCACCTGGAACAGCCCGGTTGAGCGCGACATGATTGTGCATTTCCGCCAATTTGGGCGAAAGTTGGATGCCAATCAGCCGGGAGTTCGCCTGCTGGACGATGGTACGCTGGAAGTCCAAATTCGCGGTGTGAAACATGGGACAATTGACAGCCGTTTTGAAACCCGCTAGACTCAGGTCTAGACAACTACAAAATTGATGTAGACAACTGACTTAAAACAGGGAGGCAACCATCACACATAAAAGTTCGCTTTATCCGTGAATTGTTTTAGGAGAGAAAATGATGTCACGCAAGCTGTTCTCTGTACTACTGATTTGCCTTTTAGCGCTGCCGATTGCGGTTTCAGCGCAGAGCGCCACGCAGGAAGCCACCTGCACGGGCACACCGATTACCCTGACCGTCGATGATTGGTCATCGTCCGACCGCGTGATGTATATGCAGCAGGTGATCGACGCCTTTATGCAGCAGAATCCCTGCATCACTGTCAAGCTGGTTCCCGGCACCGCCGACGACCAGAACACCCGTCGCCTGACCCAGATCGCCACCAACACCGCGCCTGACCTGATCGGCACGGGCGAGTCATGGATTCCGCTGTACGTCGAGGCAGGCGGTCTGCTCGACCTGACTCCTTACGTCACTGGCTCGGACGGCATCGACACCTCGACTGTCTTCCAGGAGAAGGTCTACGATCAAGGCTTCTACAAGGGTAAGCCGTATGCCATTGCCAAAGATTACAGCACGAGCGCCTTCTACATCAACAAGAAGCTGTTCGATGCTGCTGGCATTGCCTACCCGACGGAAGGTTGGAACTGGAACGACGTGCTCAACGACGCCGAGCAACTGACGCTCGACAAGAACGGCAACAACGCGACCAGCCCGGATTTTGACCCGAACAATATCGTGCAGTGGGGCACCGACGTGATCACGCAGGCCTGGTGGCGCGGCTATCAGAGCTACCTGTACTCGTGGGACGCGCACACCATCAGCGATGACGGTTCGACCACGCAGGGTTACCTCAACAGCGATAACGCGGTCAAGGCATGGGAATTTTACCGTGACCTGATCTTCAAATATCACGTCGCGCCGACGGCCAACCAAATCGCCGCGATTGGTGGACAGGGCGACCGCGAGCAGATGTTCGCGGACGGCAAAATCGCGATTGGCGTGACCTATCACGGCCCCTGGTGGCAGGATGTATTCAACCAGACGCCCGGCCTGTCGTGGGGCGTCGCACCGCTGCCGGTTGGCCCGAACGGGACGCACGAGAGCGCGGTTATGTGGATGGGTTGGGGTATCAACGCCAAGACCCAGCACCCGCAGGAAGCCTGGGAACTGCTCAAGTACCTGACGACCGAGCCGGGCGAGCGTGTCTTCGCGCTTAAGGCGCTGACCGAAGTCCAGTCGGTCTCGCAGGATATGCAGCGCACGTCTGACCCGTACTGGGGCGTGTTCATCGACGAAGGTAACCACCTCGGCGCGCTTGACGAGCAGAAGAACCCGTACTATGGCCCGTGCGTCTTCAATCCCGCTGGCGATCTGCTGACCCGCGTGATCAGCGATGGCGGTGATAAGATTGACATCAAGGCGTCGCTCGATGATCTGGCGACGAAAGCCGATGCCTGCCTCGCGGAATCAGCGAAAGCTGGTGTGATGTCGGTTGTGCCGACGCCTGCGGCTACCGAAGCGGCAACTGAAGCCGCGTCATCGTAACTCATCCGCATTACAATGAAAGAGGAGCGTATTCGCTGCGCTCCTCTTTTAAAACTTTCGTACCGGGACTGCTCCAATGCTCGCTTACCTGCAAAAACGTACAAACCTTTCGTCACCGCTGGCACGACGCGAAGCGTTTACCTTTTACGTGCTGATCGCGCCCTGGTTGGCCGGGTTTCTGGTCTTTCTGGCCTGGCCGATGGTGCGCTCGCTCTATCTGTCGTTCACGGATTACAGCCTGCTCGCGCCGCCGGTGTGGGTCGGCATTCAGAATTATCAGCGGATTTTCTCCGACCCGGATTTCTGGCAGTCGCTAAAAGTCACCTTCGAGTTTGCGCTCGGCAGCGTGCCGGGCGGAACAATTATCGCGCTGGGGATCGCAATGGTGCTGGCGCAAAAGCTGCGCGGCATCAATTTCTGGCGCACGATTTTCTTTCTCCCTTCGATTTTGAGCAGCATCGCCGTTGCGATTTTGTGGTTGTACGTCTTTCGCCCGCAGGACGGCTTGCTGAATATTGTTTTGAGCTGGTTTGGCATTCAGGGGCCGGATTGGGTCACCAGCGAAACCTGGGCGCTGCCCGCGCTGATCATCATGAGCTGGTGGACGGTCGGCGGGCAGATGGTGATTTACCTCGCCGGGCTGAAGGGCATCCCGGATACCTATTACGAAGCTGCCGAGATCGACGGCGCGAATGCGTGGGCAAAGTTCCGCTTCGTCACGATCCCGATGCTCAGTCCGACGATTTTCTTCAACGTAATTCTGGGCATTATCGGCGCGCTGCAAGTCTTCGACATTGGCTGGGTGATGACGCAGGGCGGGCCGAATAAAGCGACCCTGTTCTACATGATTAACCTGTATCAGCGCGCCTTCAGCTACGTGGAGATGGGTTATGCCTCGGCGCTGGCATGGATTCTGTTCATTATTATCATGGCGATCACGCTGCTGGTGATTCGCTCGTCGGCGGCGTGGGTGTACTACGAATCGGAACAGAGGTAATGGCTGAAATCATCAAGTCTGCTGCTCGACCATCGCCGTCACGCTGGGAAACGCTGCGCACTTCGAAGCGCTGGCAAACCGGGCTGCGTCAGGCGATCAGCTATATTGTGCTGATTGTCGGCGCAATGTTCATGCTCTTTCCGATGCTGTGGATGCTCTCAGCGAGTCTGAAACCGCAGTGGCAAATTTTCACCGATCCACCGATCTGGATTCCGCAGAACTGGGTGCAGGTCAAGGCGGGTGACACCAACCGCGAACTGAGCCTGTATACGGTCAAGGTTGGTGACGAGAATCGTACAGTCGTGCAGATTGGCTCGCGCAAATACACCACTGTGATCGATGCGGCGCAGCTTCACAACCTGCAAACGATCCCGTCCAGCGAGGTCAGCGACGCGGTAGCGACCACACTCGACGACGGCATTACGCTCAATGTGCGTAACTGGACAGATAACGGCACGACCAAGCAGGTCGTCGCGCTCTCTCGCGCAGGCGACAATCTGGTCGTCGTCGGCCTGGACGACATTCGCGCGGCGGTTTCCCGAATGCCGCTCGATGTCGTCAATGGCAGCCCGCCAGATCACGCGACGATTGAAGGCACGAATTTCCAGACGCGGCAGGTTCAGATCGATGGCGCGGCCAAAAGCGTGATCTCCGTCGGGCCACAGTCCGAGTTGACCGTCGTCGCTTCGCCGAACGTCGTGTCGCAAGCCACGATTGTGCCCGCCGAGAGCGTCAGCGATGCCGGATACGCTGATGTCGGCCAGACGCAGATTCATCTCATTCACACGGGCGATGATCAGACCAACTACGTTTCGCTGGTGAGCGAAACCTGGCAGCCTGTGATCAATGCCGACGAACTCTCCGCGAAAGCATTTATCGCGCCTGCCAGCAAGCTTGGCACGATGAATCCGCAGACCGTGAACGGCGTTAGTGTGCAGGTCGCTTCGTATACCCCGGACAAAGGCTCACCGTATGACGTGGCGGTTATGGTCAAGGGGACGACGCAAAGCCTCGTGATTCCGGTATCGGCGGTGCAAAGTCTGAGGCTAGGGCAGTTGGGCGGGTTAGCCTCGGCGCACGGCGCGACCTTCGGCGCAATTCCCTACCGTATTCAGGATGGCTTTGTCGATGGCGCGGGAACCAATTCGGTCGCGCTGGTCGGCGATCCGCGCGATATGGCGCTGATCGTGCCCCAGTCGGCCATCACCGACGCTTTCGACGTAAATCCCGCCGACTTGCAGCGCGATATGTACGCTCAACTGAGCTTCGACGGCTATACCGAAGCACTACAAACCAAAATTGGCGACACCTACTTCCCGACCTTCTTCCGCAACTCGTTCATCCTCGTGATTCTGAACACGGTTGGACACCTGTTTTCGTGTGTGATTGTCGCCTATGCCTTCGCGCGGCTGCGCGCGCCGGGTAAAGGTCTCCTCTTCCTGATTTTGCTGAGTACGATGATGCTGCCGTTCCCGGTAACGCTCGTTCCGGTCTACGAAATCTTCACCAAGCTCGGCATGATCGATACACTCTGGCCGTTGTTCCTGCGCTCGTTCTTCGGCAACGCCTTCCTGATCTTCATGCTGCGCCAGTTCTTCCTCGGCATCCCGCAGGAATTGGAAGAAGCAGCCCGCATCGACGGCGCGAACGTGTTCCAGGTTATCTGGAATGTGATCGTGCCGCTCAGTCGCCCCGCCATCGCCACAGTGGTCATCTTCACCTTCTGGTGGACGTGGAACAGCTTCTTCGAGCCGTATATCTACCTGAGCAGCCCGAACCTGTTTCCGGTGTCGGTCGGTTTGAACTTCTTCAAGGAGAATTACGGGACGATCTACTATGACCGGATGATCGCGGCGTCGGTGCTGAGTATGCTCCCGATGCTGCTGATCTTCTTCTTCGCCCAACGCTATTTCATCGAAGGTATCCAACTCACAGGAATGAAGAGCTAATCATGATTGGGATGGGCACATTAGCCGGACTTGCGCGTCTGCGCCCCGGCGTCCGGCGTCTACGCGATTCAAGCTATGACCGCAAGGGCGGCAATTTCGATTGGTGGGAGTTCACGCCGGGGATGAAGCGCGACGTGATGGCGGTCGAAGGGGCGGGCTGCATCAAGCACATCTGGATGACGATGGGCTGTGACGACAAGCAGGTCTATCGTAAGGTCGTGCTGCGCATGTGGTGGGACGGCGAGGACACGCCGAGCATCGAAACGCCGATTGGCGATTTTTTCGGCATGGGGCACGGCCTGGCGCGCAACTTCGTCTCGCTGCCGCTGCAAATGAGTCCCGACAATGGCCGCGCTTTCAACTGCTGGTGGCCGATGCCGTTCGAGAAAGGCGCGCGCATCGAAGTCGAGAACGAAGCAGATAAGCAGTTAAACCTCTACTTCTACATCGACTACGAGATGTATCCGTCAGGCACAGGCATGGCGGACTATGGCCGCTTCCATGCCCAATGGCGGCGCGTGAATCCCACGCCGGGCTGGGCTGATCCGAACACGCGCTGGGAAGACAATCACGACGCGATGATCCGCGCGTGGCAGACGCCCAACACTACCGGACGCGGCAACTACATGATTCTCGACGCCGAAGGAGCAGGGCATTACGTTGGCTGTCACCTCGACATCGACGTATTTTCGCGCCAGGCCAACGACTGGTACGGCGAAGGCGACGATATGATCTTCGTCGATGGCGCGCCCTGGCCTGGGATTCACGGCACAGGAACCGAAGATTACTTCAATACCGCCTATGGCCCCAGGACGGAGTACAGCGCGCCGTATCACGGAATTATTCTCTATCAGGGGACGGACGATTGGCCCTGGCGCGGCAAAAACTCGATGTATCGCTATCACATCGAAGACCCGATCTTCTTCGAGAAGTCGATTCGCGTGACGATTGAGCATGGTCACGCGAATAAACTGACTAACGACTACTCCTCGACAGCCTACTGGTATCAGACCGAGCCACATAAGCCATTTCCGGCGCTGCTGCCTGTCGATCAGCGCTTGCCGAGGCTGTAAAGACAAAGCAAGAGAAAAGATTCAACGCAAAGGCGCAAAGGCGCAAAGTAAAATGCAAGGTGGCATTGGGTAGGGGCGGGTTTCAAACCCGCCCTTACGTTGTAAAGGGATAACGATGTTTGAAAACGAACTGGCCGAAAGTATTTCACTGAACGGCATTTGGGAAATTGAAATTGATGGGCAAAAAGGTTCGATTCACGTGCCGGGAGCGTGGGAAGCGCAAGGCTATTCCGGCAAGGCGGGCGTGAATGATCCCGTGATTTATCGGCGCTCGTTCGACGTGCCGAAAGAGTGGGCTG
>DASZXN010000706.1:0-3249 GCA_035545875.1 Phototrophicaceae bacterium | reverse complement strand
CCAACCGATTGCAAGCTGACCAACGCATCAGGCATCGACATCGTCTCCTTTCGGGAGCTTGACTTCCCCGGCGCTGACCATTTCTTCGGCGCGGTGACACTGCACCCGTCGCTCATCGACCAGCCGTGTTTCCGGCTTCTGCTTCCGGCATATATCGATAGCCCAGGCGCAGCGCGGCGCGAACGGGCACTGCTGACTCGGTTCGCGCAAAATCGGCGGCCAGCCCGGAATCGCCTCGATTCGCTCGCCAATCGACTCCGCTCCGGGAGCCGCTTTGAGCAGCGCCTCGGTGTAAGGATGGGCAGGCCGTGCAAACACTCTGGCGCTGATCCCCTCCTCGACTACCGATCCGCCATACATGACCGCGACTCGATCACAATGCCTCGCAACCGAGCGCAGATCGTGTGTGAACAGCAGCAGGGATGCTCCGGTTTGCGTAGGAAGCGAAAACAGCAGTTCCAATATTTGATCGCGCACCGTACTGTCGAGCGCAGAGGTCGGCTCGTCCGCAATCAGAAGGCGCGGTTTGCGCGCAATCGCCATTGCGATCACGACACGCTGCGCCATCCCACCCGATAGTTCGTGCGGGTAGCGTTTGGCGACACGCTCCGCATCCTTCAGGCCGACCCGTTCCAACTGCGACACAATCGCCGGGTCAGCGCCGCGCGTATCGAGGACGTGGGCAAGCTGAGTTTTCACACGCATCGTCGGGTCGAGCGTCGTGATCGGGTTCTGAAAGATAAATCCCAGTTGGTTTCGCCGGAAGGATTGCAGTCCGGCATCGTCATAGGCGAAAATCGAGCGCTCTTCAAACGTAATATCGCCTGCTTCACGTTTAGCATTAGCAGGCAGAATCCGGCCAATTGACTGCGCCAGCGTACTTTTGCCTGATCCGCTCTCGCCGACCACGCCGACCGTCTCGCGCGGCGCGACCGCCAGCGTTGCGTGATCCAGCGCCCACAACGCCCCTCGATCAGTGGTATATTCGACAGATAATTGGTCGATCTGCAATAAGGCGGTCACTTGAGTAGGCGCGCCTCCAGCGGATCAAGCCGATCCCGCAAGCTGTCACCCAGCAGGTTGACCGAGAAAATCGCGCAGGCCAGGAAAATCCCCGGCGCGAAAGCCAACCAGGGCGCAGTCACAAGGTACACGCTACCATCATGAACCAGCGAGCCGAGCGAGGCGACCGGAGGCTGTACACCTAGACCTAAAAAGCTCAGCCCGCTCTCGATGAGCATCGACACCGAAATCGTAAACGTCGCTTGCACGACGACCGCTCCGGCGATGTTCGGCAGAATATGCACGATCAGTAGGCGACCAAGCGAACTACCGCTCACGCGCGCCGCAGCGACGTAATCGCGTCCCGCTACCGTCAGCGTCATCGCCCGGACGACCCGCACCATCAACGGCAGGGTGAGCAGGACAATCGCCACCATGATCCCCGGAATGCCCGGCCCCAAAATCGCTACCAGAATCATGCCGAGCAGCAGCGAAGGAAATGAAAACAGCACGTCCGCCAGCCGAACCACCAACTCATCAAACCAGCCGCCGAGATACCCGGCTAGCATCCCGATCATCACGGCAATCGCCGACGTGATCAGCACGGGCGCGGTCGCTAGTAAAAAAGTAATGCGGATACCTTGCAGCACACGCGGCAGCAGCGTTCGACCAAGATTATCCGTGCCAAGCGGCCAGCCAGGAGCAGGCATCGACAGGCGCGGGCCAAACGCAATTTTGGTCGGGTCGCCAACGGCAGGCACGAGCGGGCCGAACAGTCCCAGCAGTAAAACGATCACCAGCAGCAGCACGCCGAGCCGCGAGAGAAAATCGTTTCGAAATGGCAGTCTCCACATAGGCCAGCCTCAACCTTTTCCGCGCCGAAGCGTGCGCGGATCGATGACCGCGTAGATCAGATCAGTCACCACATTGACGCAGACAAACGCGACCGCGGCCAGCATCACGCCCGCCTGCACAACGGCGTAATCTCGATTCTGGATCGCCAGCAAAATGTAGCGACCAAACCCGGGCACGGAAAACAACTGCTCGACGATCACGGCCCCACTCAGCAGATAGCCAAAATTCACGCCGATCACGGTGACAACCGGGATCGCCGCGTTGCGCAGCACGTGATCACGTACAATCTGGGCAGGCGATTCTCCGCGCGCGACTGCTGCTGTGATAAACGGCTCGCTCATCACCGTCAGCACGGCGTCGCGGGTAGTGCGGGCATAAAACGCCACGCCGAAAAAGCTCAACGTCAGCGCGGGCAGAATCATCGCCCGCAGATTCGTAATTGGATCATCAAAGAACGGGACGAAGCCGCCGACCGTCAGGACAAGCGGGTAACGCGAGAACACGTAGACCAGCAGCGTTCCCAGCACGAAATCCGGCACGCTCATCGCCAGTGCGCTGATCGCCCGGCTCAACCCGCGCCCGATCCGAGACGCCGCGTTCAATCCGGCGAAAACCCCCAAGGGTAGCCCAATCAGCAGTGAAAAACCGACCGCCATGATCGCAAGTTCAATCGTTGTAGGCGCGCGACGCGCATACTCGGCGACAATCTGCGTTTGATCGGCATTCTGACAGGCTTCCTGACCAATGCTCTGCTGACTCAGACACAGTTCAACGCCCATATCGCCACCGAGCGCCGATAGCAGCCAGTGGACATACTGCGTCGGCAATGGATCGTCCAATCCATACTTTTCACGGAGTCGTTCACGCGCGGCAGGCGTCGATTGCGGCCCCAGCATTACATCTTCATAGCTGCCGGGGATCAGATGGATCGCCGTGAAGACCAGAATCGAAATCAGCAGCAGAGTCAGCACCGCGCTGGCGAAACGTCCCGCAGCAAAACGCAGGAGGTTTAAGGTGTAAGCCATACCATCGATTTTCTTTCACCGCTCGCGGACTGTTCGTAGGAAAGAAGCAAGATGATGCACAATAGGGGCACAGCGCGCTGCGCCCCCATCACAATCGTTCATGACTATCCGCAAATTGTCTCTATCCCGCCGCAACGATTATGCTGCCTCTACTGCGGGTTGAGCACCGTAAACTGAGCGATATTCTTCAGGAAATTCGACGAGACCTCAGTCGGCTGAATGATCGCGGTAATCAGGTCTTTGCGGAACGCGACGATATGCCCTTTCGTGACCAGCGGTAAATGACTGGCATTCGTGTAAATCTGTGAACACATATCCTGGAATAACGCTGTCAGCTCCGGCCCGGCGTTCATTGGCACAGCCTTCG
>DASZXN010000705.1:0-14547 GCA_035545875.1 Phototrophicaceae bacterium | reverse complement strand
CGGCGAATCGCAGGATCAACTGCTTGCTGATACGGACACACTGCGCCAAATCCTGCGCTATCACATCCTGCCGGGGCGCGTCTTTTTTCGCCAGTTCGCCAGCGGTCAGCCGCAAGCGACCTCGCTGGAACGGCGATCCGTGCAGGGCGCGCTCGTCAACGGCCTGCTGACGATTGAGGGCGCGAACGTTTCTGACGTGGACAACGTGGCCGCGAACGGCGTAGTGCAGGTGATCGACCGCGTACTGCTGCCCTCCGATATTCTCCCGTTCGCACACGTGCGCTTCGCCCAGTTCTCCCCGGATACGCCGCCCGTCGATATTGACATCAACGGTGCGATCAGCACGGCGCAGAACCTGAGCTTCCCCTCGCTGAGTGACTGGGTGCAGCCGCCCGCCGCGATCACGACGATTGCCTTCACGCCTGCGGGGAAGGGACTCGATCAGGCCGTGATCGTGCCATCGCAGTTCACGCTGCGCCCGAATAGCTGGACGACGCTGGCCGCCGTTGGATCGCTTCACGAAGGCACGCTGATCCTCGCGCTGATTCCCGGCAATGCCAATCCGATTCCAGCGGGGCAGGCGGAAATCACCGTGCTGGATGCGCTCGCAGACCTGCCCGCGCTCGATTTCTCGATGAGCGGCGCGGTCATGATCTCGCGGCTCGGTTTTCCGTTCGCGTTCGGGGATAACGATGGCTTCTACAGCTTCGCGCATCGCGCCGGGACGTATGATCTGGAAGCGAAGAACTACGGCAATTCCGCGCCGTTCTCCGTCGATCTACCCAAAACTGAGCTTGATTCGGGCACGCATTACCTGATCGCCGTTGTCGGCACGAAAGACCAGCCCGTGCTGTTCGTCAAAGGCGACGTGCGCTGATTTACCGAATCGGCGAGGTGTCCTGACTCAGGGTTGGCGCGGGCGGCACGACCTCGGACGTATCCTCAGAAGGGGGTGGCGGTGGCGGTGCCTGCACCATCGCCGCCAGCAGGTAGGTCAGATCAGTTTGCAGACGTTGGCGGAACTGGCTGCCTTTTTCCTGCGGATTTTGCCCGGTCAGCGTATAGGTGAAGTTCTCGTAGATGCTGCCGCTGACGATTTGCATTTCCGGCTCCCAGTGATCGATTTGCTGCCAGCCGCCGCCGCTGCATCCGTACAGTTCGAATAAAATTCCGACTTCGCCGTGCTGCCCGTTGAAGCGAATTTCCAGGGCAATCGGCAGGATGGCATTCTGCTTGGTCGTCTTTTTGATCAGCGCCGAGGTCAGCGACTTGGCTGCCGGACGTACCGCGCGCTGTGCCTTCTCCCAGTCGAGCGATGGGCTTTTGCGCGCGGCTTTGTCGAGAGCTTTGACGGTGCTGGTTGGCAAGACGACCGTCCCGCGCGCAATCCGTCCATAGCGATCATATTGGCTGATGCGCAGCCCGGTCACGCGCCAGCCCGACAGCTTGACGCCGTTGCTGCCGATCAGCAGTTTGCGCACCATGTACGCGCCCGGCGTGCAGGGGGTCGGCAGCATGTCACTTTGCGCGTGCTGCTGCCAGAGTTGACGCCGCCCCGCGTTCGAGTTGGGGTCGATCATCGGCGAGACCACGTAGGGCGGCTGCCACGCCGGAATGGTCGGTGGGCGCGAGAACAGCGAGCGCGCGATCACCGTCAGCACCCAGAGCAGCACCGCGATCACCGCCACAGCGCCGACGACCTCGGCGCGCTGCATCGGGTCGCTCCAGTTGAAGGCGATGCCGCCGGGCAGCGTCACTGACGAGGGTGACGGTGTTGGGGCAGTGGCGCTCACCGAACTGGGGATCGGCACAGTCACCTGACCGACGTTGCCGAACTGATAACGCTGATTGGCGGGCGGCAGTTGGTTGAGGCCGACGACCGCGTAGAGGGTTTGGCTGCTGCCGAGCGGAAATTTCGAGAGCGGAATCGGCAGCGAGAGGCGCACGCTTTCGCCCGCGCCCAGCGGATTGACCGTCTGAGAGGCCAGCAGCGTTCCGCTCTCGTCGAAAATTGAGGCCGTTTCATCGACGGAGATTGCCTCGCCGCTGTTGTTGACCGTGAAATCCACCACTACCTGACCGCTGATGATCTGGTAGCCGATCCCGCGAATCTGGTAATTCAGGGCTTGCTGGGCAGCAATGCTGGAGCAGGTCAACAGAGCGATCAGCGTGAGAGCGATTAGTCTGCGCATGGATTTCCTCGGTCGATGTCTCTCCTAACTATAGTTTGAAACCCGCAGCATTCCAAGTCGGCTGGGTGACGGATTCCCCACGCTCATAATTCTGTCTGATTTGTGTCCGATCCGTGTCCGATCAACGCGGACAGCGGGGTGCCCCTTTTGAGATGCTGAGACTGTCGTTCGCGCACGTCTCAACAGGGGAAAAACCTCGTGAAAACCTATCAGCACATGCCCGATGGCGGCCCGCAGCCCCCGCTGCCTCCGCCCTGGGGCAATAACTAACCCAGAACTCACGGCGGCCTGTCCATATGACAGGCCGTCGTGATTCTCAGACAGCTTCACGTCTATTCCGAATTTTCAATCCGCCTGGAATTGTTCGAAATCCCCAAATATCGGGGCGATTTCAGCCTGTTGTTGCGGAATTTGTCGTGGCATTACCATTGTTTGAAAGTTACTATCGAGCTAATTTGCCCTCATCCCCAGCCCCTTCTCCCTCAGGGAGAAGGGGTGTAAGTCCCTCGCCCTGAGAGCGTTTCTGGAAAGCGGGAGAAATACCGCCCATTCGAGGGAGTTTTCAGAAACCCTCTGAGGGAGAGGGATTGAGGGTGAGGGCTGTTTATGATCCCTTGAACGTCAGCACGCCCTTGTCATAGGTGATCTGAAGCTGATCGCCGCTCACCGTGAAGCTCTGCGCATTCGAGAGCGCCGTCAGGTAGGTGTTCTCCTGATCGTTCAGGTTCTGATCGGTGCAGGCCATCATCGTATGGATGAGGTTCGAGATCGTCAGCGAGTTGCCGCTGTACTGGAAGCTGCCGCCGAAGCCGTTGCAGCCGCCGTTGCCATTCACACCCGACTGCGTGAACTCCAGCGTGAGCGCCTTGCCATTGTTCAGAACGGCGGTCGGGTTGGCTGGATCGCCGTAGGAGACGAGCGTCCACGTTTTCCCGGCTAGACCGCCCATCGTCGGATCGGTCGTGACCTCGGTCGCAGCGGGCGTCGGCTGTGAAGCGCCGGGCTGCTGAGTCACGGGCTGAGCGGGCTGGATCGGCTGGGCTGGGCTAACCGTCGAACCGGCGGTCGTGATCGATTGGATAATCGCGTCGAAATCACTGAGCGACGGCGTGAAATCGGTCGGCTGGCCGTTGTTGAGCGTGGCGATGCTCTGGGTCATGTACTGCTGCAACTGCTGACCAAAGCTGTCGTAGTCAAAATTGTCAGGGATGGTCGCCGGGAAGAGCGTCGTCGTCGGGCGGAACAGGCCAACAATGTAGAGCGAGCCATCGTTGCTCAAGCCCTGAAAGGTGTAGATGAATTCGTCGGCGGTGAAGGGCGACACGTCCGACTTGTAAGCCGAAATGTAGCTGATGCCTTTGAGCGCGGGCGTGGTGACGTAGTTGGCGCGCGCGCGGATCACCTGCGCGGCGGGCATTCCCGGCACGAAGGGCAGGTCGTTCGAGTTGTTGTCGGCATTGGCGACCATATAGGTGCTCAGATCAGGTTTCTGGGCGAGCAGATTTTGCAGATTTTGCAGTTGCGCGCTCGCGTCACTGTAGCCATTGAAATCAGCGACCTGATAGACCTCAATGCCACCCACGCCATCGAGGATATTGTCGGGCACGCTGTCCTTATAAAAGACGAATTCGGTGTGTTTGACGGCGGGGCCGCCGGGCTGCTGCGCGCTCGGATCATCACCCGCGACCTGAGCGATATTGACGTTCGTCCCGATGGACGTGGGCAGGCTGAAGCTAAAGCCGTTGTAGCTGACGGTGTTGGCCGGGCTGGTCTGCGCCAGTGCTGCGCCAGCGCCGAGTGTCAGCAGCAGAATGACGAGAAGAACTTTGAATTTCACAATACGCCTCCTTACCTTAACACGAATTGCAAGCCGGAATAAGCATAAGAGATTGCGCGGATTATTTCAACCCACGTAAAGCCTATGCTTATCTTACGCATTGAGGACGCTGATTCGCGGGAAAAAGTTCCCGCGTTGGACGATCAGGAATATTTTCTGATGGATTCCTGAATCTGCGTGATCAGGTATGCGCGCATGGGGATGTCTTCGATTCGCGCTTTCGCCTTGTCGATGGTTTGCTTCATCATCCGCAGCGCCAGGTCTTTGTTGCCGCGCAGTCGCTCGATGTCGCTTTCGACGAAGAAGCTGTTGACCCACTCGTAAGGCACATCGAGTGCTTCCCAACTGCGCCGCGCTTCGGCGAGCAGGCGCTGCGCCTTGTCGAACTCGCTCAGATAGCCGTAAACCTGAGCCAATGCCTGCTGGGTCATGGCAATTTGATAGACGGACTCGTATTCGACGTAAATCTCCAGCGCGGTCTCGTAGAAAGTCTGCGCGAGCCTGAAATCGTCACTTTGATAGCAGCGCACACCCTGTTCGTAAAACAGGGTGGCGAACTGTTTTTCGTGCTTTTCTTCGAGCGCGGCGTTGAGCGCGTATTCCAGATAGAAGTCAGCCTCTTTGTACTGAAAATCGATCCGGTAGAGGATCGCCAGCGTGCAGGCAGCGTCGGCAGTGCCAAGCGAGTCGTAGAGGTTGACGTACTCGCTGAACGCCTGCTTCCCGAACAGGACGGCGAGATCGCGCAGGCCATAATGCGCGTAGTAGAGGGCGAGTGTCTGGTTCATGCGCGCCGTCAGCGAGCGATTGCCGAGCCGATTGGCGACGGCCTGCGCTTCGTCGATCAGCTCGTTTCCGTTCAGGCGGCTGTGGCTGAAGTTGAGCACCTTGAACAGCTTGATATAGGTGTTGAGCAGAGCTTCAAGCTGCTCCTTTGAGACGGTCGAACGCGCGCCGTAGACGCCGATCTCCTGCTGGAACTCGCGCATAACTTCACGGAAGCCGATTTTAAAAGGGGTATTGGCCTCGGTCGGGTGCGTGGCGACCAGTTCGGCGACGCCATTGAACCACGAACTGCTCTCGGCGTCTTTGAGCGCGTTCGGCAGCAGCTTGAGCAGGGTATCGACCGTCTTGAAATAGTGCGCCGGAGCGTCCAAGCCGCGCCGAATGGTGCCATGAACCGCTTGCGGATGCGTTTTGATCCACTGAGGATTATCTTCGGCCATATCGCCGATCCAGTCGAGATCATCTTCCAAATTTCCCGATTCATTCTCAAAATAGTCACTCATTTTGGAGATTTCTCTAAAAGCGGACTGGGACATGATCGTGCGAAAAAGCACCCGCCATCCCCCTCGGTGGCATGGGAGCGCTCCTAGTCGAGTTCTTAATCATATGAGAAAATTGCGTAATTCTCAACCAGGTAATAGTTAAGGTTGAATTATGAACTTATGACTGATATGTATTAAATTCAGAATTGAGAGAAGCTTACGCTGAAGCAATTCCGTTCGATGTCAAGCGTGCGGAACCGCTACGTGTCTGGAGTTGACGATAAAGCTGATCTGCGAGACAGTTGCAGGGGCACACCTGCGCGTGTGCCCCCTGTTGGTCTGATCAGCGTGAAAGCGAGGTTAGCTGGCGGGATCGAAGCGCGAGACGTAGCCGCCGTAGTTGACGAGGTAGAGTTCGCCTTCGTCGTCCTGCCCGAAGGCGCTGATCGGGCCGACGTTGCTCATAAAGACGTTGCTTTGCCACTGACCATTCGCATCTTTGTAGAGGCTCCAGACCGTGCCGAAGCCATAATCGCCGTAGAAGTAGTAGCCATCGAGCGCTGGGATTTTCGTCCCGCGATAGACGTAACCACCCATCACGGCGATACCGTTCTGATGCGAGTATTCAGCGACCGGCATGGTCAGGTTCGCCGGAGCCGCCGCGCCGCTGTAGGGATGGGTTGCCTCGTCGATGCTCCAGCCGTAGTTCTCGCCGCCTTTGTCGCCAGCAGGCTGGAAATCGACTTCTTCCCACTTGTCCTGACCCACGTCGCCAATCCACAGATCGCCGGTTTTGCGATCAAAGCTGAAGTGCCAGGGATTGCGCAGGCCATAGGCCCAGATTTCCGGCAGCGCGCCCTGCTGATTGACGAACGGGTTATCCGGCGGGACGGTGTACTGGTCGCCGCTCACGTCGATGCGCAGGATTTTGCCGAGCCACGTGCCGAGATTCTGGCCGTTGCCCTGCGGATCGCCTTCCGAACCGCCGTCGCCAAAGCTGACGTAGAGATAGCCGTCCGGCCCGAACGCCAGTTGACCGCCATTGTGATTGGGATAGGGCTGCTTCTGCGTCAGGATGGTGACGGCGCTGCTCGGATCGGCAACGTTCGGGTCGCTGGACGACACCTTGTAACGGGCGACGACCGTATTGCCGTTCACGTCGGTGTAATCGATGTAGAACCGGCCATCCGTCTTGTAATTCGGGCTGAAGGCCATGCTCAGTAAGCCCTGTTCGCTGTAGCCTGTGCCCTGCGCCGATGGCGAGACCAGCGTGTGAATGTCGAGGAACGGCGCGGTCAGCAGCTTACCGGCCTGCATCACGCGAATTTTGCCGTTCTGCTCGACGATGAACAGCCGATCCGTGCCATCGCCTGCTCCGTAGAGGCCAAGCGGGTGAAACAGATTGTTGACGATGGAAGTGAGCTTGACCTGGGAAGCGTCGGGCGGGGCGGTCAGGGTGGAAGCCTGTGCTTGCAGCGAAGTTGCCGCGAAAAAGACTGCCAGAAATACGAGAAACGCGAGCTTTTTCATGGTTTCCTCTAAAACTCTGCCAATAGTAGGTTATCGTTGGGCGAATTGCCGACGGATGGTTATCGTAGGGGCGGGTTTCAAACCCGCCCCTACAAAATCGCATCGCAGATGTCTAGCTCAGTCCCGCGATTGCAACCTGATTTGTTATTCTACCGCGTCTCTGGCCCGGCGATGCCAATCACCAGCGCGTCGGCATTGAGATAATGCTTGGCGGCGTTGAGCAGATCGACGCGCGTGAGCCGATAGATCGTGTCGCGGTAGTTGACGAGGTAATCGAGGCCGAGGCTGTAGGTCTCGATGTTGCGCAGCGAATAAGCGATGCCCTCGTTGCTTTCCAGTTGCAGCGGCAAATGCCCGACGTGATAAGCCTGATTGTCGGTCAGATCGCTGTCGTCCACCAGTTCATTGGTCAGGCGGCGCACCTCGTTCTGAATTTGTTCCAGCGCCAGATCGACGTTGGCCGGATTCACGCCCGCCGCGATGTTCCAGGGGCCGGGGCCGAAGCCGCCGTCCAGCGAACTGTAGACGTAGTAGGCGAGGCCGAGTTCCTCGCGCACCGACCTGCCGATGCGCCCCATCATGCCGAACTGACCGAGCACGCTGTTGGCAATCGTCGCCGCCTGAAAGTCTTTGGCGAAGCGCGACGGGCCGGGCACGCCCAGCACAATATCCGATTGGGTTTTGCCGGGCAGCGGCACGAAGGCGCGTTTGGTCGCTTTGGCGGGGGCAACGTCGGCCAGCGGCGGCATTTCCGTCTGGTTCGGATTCTGCCAGTCCTCGAACGCCTTGCGCACGATCTCAATCGCGGCGTCGGCTTTGACCGCGCCGACGATCACGAGGATCGCGCCTTTCGGCCCATAGTAGTGATCGTGGAACTGCTGAAGCTGGTCAATCGTCAGCTTCGAGACGCTCTCGACTGAGCCGCTCGAACTGTAGTGATACGGGTGATCTGCCGGATACAGCGTCTCACGGAAAGCGCGGTTGGCGCGGTAGCGCGTGTCCTGCGAGCGGTATTGCAGTCCGGTCAGCAGTTCGCCGCGCAGCCGCTCGACCTGATCGGGCGGGAAGGTCGGATGACGGAGCACGTCGGCCAGCACGTCGATCAGCGTCGGCAGGTCTTCGGCCAGCGACTTGCCGGAGAAGCTGGTCGTGCTGACGCCGCCACTCACGTCCAAATCTGCGCCGATGTCCTCCAGCGCTTCGGCAATCGCGTTAAAATCGCGCTTCTGGCTGCCGCGCATCAGCGCTGAAGCCGTGAGCGAGGCTAGACCGTTCTGCTCCGGGGCTTCGTAGATGCTGCCGACGCGCAGCGATCCGGCGATCACGACCGACTGCACGTCGGGTTTCTCGTAAACCAGCACGGCGATCCCGTTCGACAGGACGACGCGGGTGACGTTGTGGGAGCCGGGAAGGGAAACGCCGCTCATTCTGCTTCCTCCATGTAGGCTTCGCTTTCTTCGCCCATCTCGCCTTCGGTAGGAATGAAGTAGCCGACGGTGCGATTCTGCGGGCGCAGATAACGCGCGGCGGCTTCCTTGACCTCATCGAGCGTGACGGCTTCCAGATTAGCGACGTAGTTATCGAACCATTCGTAGCTATCGACGTTCTCGGTGAAGGCCAGCCAGAACGCCTGACTGGTCACGCGCTCGGTGCTGTAGGCGAACAGCGCGCGCGCCTGCTTCTTGACGCGGTTGAGTTCGGCCTCGGTCACGTCGCCGTTGCGCAGGCGGTCGATCTCGGCATTGAGCGCCGCTTCGACTTCTTCCGGCGATTTACCGTCGCGCACGACGATGTTGATCAGGTACAGGAACGGATCAATTGTCTGCGTCATGCCGCCATCGACTGAAGCGGCCAGTTCGGTATCGACGAGCGCTTTATAGAGGCGGCTGGTCTTGTTGTCGATGCTGCCGCCGCCCATGCTGTCCGGGCCGCACAGCAGGCTGTTGACCAGTTCCAGCTTGAACCAGTCGGGATCAGTGGCAGCGGGCACGCGGTAGCCGACCTGAATGAAGGCGGTTGTGCCCGGTCGCTCGATGGTCAGACGGCGCTCGCCCATCTGATCCGGTTCTGGCCGCACGAACAAATCAATCGGTTCGCCTGCGGGAATGTTCTCGTAGAGTTCCTGAATGCGCGCCAGCATCGTCGCGCTGTCGAAGTCGCCCACCGCGACCGCAATCGCGTTGTTGGGCAGGTAGTGTTTCTTGTAGTGATTGTAGAGGTCGTCGCGCGTCATCGTGTGCAGATCGGTCATGTCGCCGATGATCTCGTGGTGATAGCCATGCACGCGGAAGGCGGCGGCCTGCATTTCCTCGCCCAGCCAGAACATCGGCGAGTTTTCTGATCCCTGCCGCTCGGAGATGATCACCGTGCGCTCGGAGGCGACTTCTTCGGGGTCGAACTTGGCGTTGACCATCCGGTCGGCTTCCAGCCGCAGCGCCAGATCGATCTCGCTGGCCGGGAGCGTCTCAAAGTAGGCCGTGTAGTCGAGGAAGGTCTGCGCGTTCCACTGACCGCCGACGCGATCAATCGCCTTGTCGAGATAACCCGGCGGGAACTGATCCGTGCCCTTGAACATCATATGCTCAACCCAGTGCGAGACGCCGGTGGTACCGGTGCGCTCGTTGCGGCTGCCGATCCGGTACAGCACCCACCAGCTAATGATCGGGGCGCTGTGAACTTCTTTCAGCAGGACAACCATGCCGTTCTTGAGGACGTGTCTGGTGACGTTGCTCACGGCTGCTCCTTTGGAAAAAATTTAAACGTTCGCTAATTCTAGCTGAGTTTCATTGGAATGACATTGGTAATTTGATTAGGTTGGGTGATAGTGGTGGGGAGAGGATTTGTAGGGGCACAGCCCGCTGTGCCCCTACGCTGCCGTTTAATTACGCCTGACCGACTTCGGCGGGCGCGGTGATTTCCTCGCCGACCATGTAGCGCGAGCCGACCGCCAGATAGCTGTAGCCGTGCTTGACCAGTTCGGCGTAGTCCGGGATCATGCGCCGTCCGTCGATAATCAGGTAGGGCGGCTTGACGATTTGCTCAATCGTGCCGGACAGCCCGCGAAATTCTTCCCAGTCCGTCGAGATGAACAGCATGTCGCTGCCCGTGATCGCTTCCTTGACCGAGTTGTGATAGCTGATCTTCTCGAACAGGTAGTTCGTCTGCGGGTTGAAGTAACGCGGCGCTTCGTGCATCGCCAGCGGATCGTAGGCGCGGATTGAGCCGACGCCACGTCCGAGCAGCGCTTCGACCACCTTGAGCGCTGACGAATCGCGCATGTCGTTGGTGCGCTGCTTGAACGACAGACCGAGCAGCGCGACCGTCTTCTGGTTGAAGTTGACGCCGCCCTCGTAAATCGCCCGGTCGATTAGGTAGGTCTTTTGATGCTCGTTGATGTTGTAGACCGATTGCAGCAGGTCGGCGGGCTGACCCGCCGTTTTCAACTGGTAAATCAACGATTGGATGTCTTTGCCGAAGCACGATCCGCCCGCGCCGTTGGAAACGTAGGAACCCCACTTGCTGATGCGCGCGTCCGCCGTCACGCCGCGCTTGAGGTCTTCCATGCGCAGGTTGTCGAAGGTTTCGCCCAGCCGCGCGCCGACGCCGTTCCAGAACGAGATGTAGGTCAGCAGCAGTGTGTTGGCGACGTACTTGATCGCCTCGGCGGTTTCCGGCGTGGTTTCGATGTAGCTGATGCGCACGTGATTGGTGAACTGCGAGTAGATGCGGCGCAGGATGCGGAGATCGTCTTCGGTGTCCGCGCCGACGACGACGCGATCCGGCTTGCGCGACTTTTCGACCGCATCGCCTTCGGGCAGAAATTCGGGATTCGAGGCAATGCCCGCGTTGGGGACGTTGTGCTCGGTCAGAATGGCTTGCAGCTTGCGCGCGGTGCCAATCGGCACGGTGCTCTTGTTGATCAGCACAACACGCCGCTGATCCTTGCGCTTCGCCAGCAGGTCGGAAATATAGTTGAGCGCGTTGAAATAGTAGCTCAGGTCAGAGGAGCCGTTGGGATTCGGCGGCGTGGGCAGACACAGGAAAATCGCGTCGGTGCCTTCGATGATCGATTCGATGTCGGTCGTGAAGAACAGATAACGGTCGATATTTTCAGAGATGGCAGATGCCAGCCCCGGCTCGTTGACGTAGTGACCGATGCGGTCTGGGTCGCCCGATTGATAGGCGGCGATGCGTTCCTTATCGATGTCGTAGGCGTAAACTTCGTGTCCATACTCGGAGGTCGTGGCGGCGTGCGTCAGTCCGACGAACCCCGTTCCGACTACAATGATCTTCATGGAGGTGTATCTCCTTGCTAAGACGAATATTCTCCGGTTTATACAGGCCAAACCGGAAAATGACTTATCCCGTTAGTGTAGCATTCTCCAGACCGTTCGAGAATGTCAATTTATACGCCGCACTAAAAATCATCCCATCAGCCAGTCGAGAGCCGCTTGAAATAGATGATTTCGGGATCGCCGTCATCGAGATTATCGATCCAACCACTTTTGACGAAGCCGAGCTTGTCGAGGACGGCCTGCATCGGCGCGTTTGATTGATTGGTCGAGGTGAACAGCTTTTCGTCCGGGACGATCTTTTCCAGATGCCGGATCAACGTGGTCGCCGCGCCTTTGCGCCGCTGCTCAGGATGCACGACCAACAGTTCAATAAAATAGTGGTCGAAGAAGTTCTCCGCCAGCACCGCGAAGCCAAGTACCTCCCAGCCTTCACGCGCGACATAACATTCACGCTGACGCACGGCTTTCTCCAGATACGCGCTGCGGGCGCTGCCCTTGTGGGCGGCGTCAATCGTCAGCACATCCGCGAGATCGTCCTCAGTTGCCCGCTCAACGCTGATCAATTGCTGTCCTCCGCTGAATACATCCACGAAACAGCCGTGACGTATTTCGTAGGGGCGAGGCACGCCTCGCCCGTTTTATCCTTTGGCGTTGGTCTAAGAAAATTGACCCCAAGATCGGATCAAATCTGTAGACATTTGTGTACCCCTTGAATAGAACATTAGTGCTACATTCCGAACCTGTTCGTGCTGGTTGTTCGACTGGAGTGAGGCAATACAATGGTCATGAACGGAATGCAGGGCACGCGCATCCGCGACACCGAGCGCGTCTATCGTCACATCTGCGCGTTCACAGGCGATCATGGCTATCCACCTTCGCCGGAAGCGATTGCCAACTGGCTTGGCTTTCGGGTTCAGCGCGTGCATCACGCGCTGATGCGCCTGCGCGCTGCCGGGCGCATCTGTGAACGCTCGACGCTGCCGACGGTCTACATCGATTTGCCGCCTGCCGCCTGAGACGCTATTCGTCGCCGTTCCATTCCGCGAAGAACTCGTCAAGGTAGCGCTGCATGAACTGGTGACGCTGCTCAGCGATTTGTTTAGCGTAGGCTGTGTTCATCCGATCCTTGAGCAGCAGCAGTTTTTCGTAAAAATGGTTGATCGTAGGCGAGTCGCTGCTCGAATAGGCGGCGAAATCGTCGTGCGGGCGCGGCGGAATCTCCGGGTTATACAGCTCGCGGCCTTTGTGACCGCCGTAAGCGAACGCTCGCGCGATCCCAATCGCGCCAATCGCGTCGAGCCGATCCGCGTCCTGTACGATCTGGCCTTCGAGCGAGGCCATCGGCGTCTCGACGTTCGCGCCCTTGAACGAGAGCGTCGCCACGATTTCGGCTACGTGATCGACGAGTTCCGGCTCGGCGTGCAGACTTTCGAGCCACTCGCGCGTCATGCGCGGCGCGACGGTGGTATCGCCGCCGTGAAATTTGTGATCGCCCAAATCGTGCAGCAGCGCCGCCAGTTCGACCGCTTCGGTATCGACGAACAATTGATGCTGCATCATCTGATCGGCGGCGATCCTTTTCGCCATCTCCCAAACGCGCCTGACGTGCTGCCAGTCGTGACCGCTGCCCTCGCCGGACATGATCGACTGGACGTGCGCGGCGGTCGCTTGAATCGGATTCTCAGTCATGGCTTGATTGTCCCCTGAAGATCAATATTTGTGGGAGACTGTAGGGCGAGGCATGCCTCGCCCCTACAAAAACGAGGTTTAACTGTTGCCGACCATCTCCGCAGCGGCGCGCCGCCCGATCTCGACAGCGTAGTTCGTTCCACGATCCCAGGGATAGACCTGGCTCATGCTCGCCCAGAACAGGCCGGGCAGGGGCGTTTCCAGCGCCGGGATGCGTTCGCTCTGGTTGCGATACGGGATCGGTTGGGCATAGGGCGCGCGGAAAACCCACGTCTTGCGAATCCAGTCGGGCTTGAAGTCGCGGTTGAAGGTCGAAAGCACCGAGGTGTAGCGCTCGGCGAGATCATCCTCGCTGATGCGGAAATATTCGTGGTTCGCCGGGACGTAATCGCCGCAGTAGAGGATGTGGTCGCCGCCGTAATGGGCTTTGTCCATAAAATTGGTATGCTCGACCAGCGCGAGGAACGGGAAGCGACTTTTCTTCTTGTCCGGGCTGGTCGCGGGCAGGTTGAGCCAGTACGTGCCATCGGTCAATAGCTGCTGCTTGAGCGCGACAACCACGCACAGCCCGCCGATACTGCGCAGATCAGCGACGGCATCACCGTAATGCGTATTATTCAACTGGGGCGCGAGCTTGAGCAGCAGCTTCGGCGAAGTGGTGCTGAGGATGCGGTCATAAGCAATCGTCTCGCCCTTGACCTGAAGGGTCAGCTTGCCGTCGTCAAAGCCGATCCGCTCGACGGGCGTGTTCAGGCAAATTGTCGCGCCTTTTTCAGTGATTTTTGCGCCGAGCGTGTCGAGAAACGCCTGAAAGCCGCCCTCGAAGATGCCGAGCTTGAGCGAGCGTGCGTGAACGCGCGCCCACATCCACGCCATGTTGACCTTATCGTACTCGTCGCCGAACTTGCCGATCAGCAGGGGCTTGAAGAATTTTTCGTAACCCTCTGTGCCCATGTAGCGGGTCATCCACTCGTCCGCCGTAACTTTTTCGAGCGGCTTCCAGTAGGGCGTCAGCTTGAGCAGCCCACCGCCGAACAGAAAATGCGCTTTGGCGATAGGCGGCAGCGGCAGCGAAATCGCCGTCATGGGCGAAATCTCCGAGCGCACGATCTTGCCGTTGATCCAGTAGCTCGTTTTGGGGCGCGGGAAGATGATTTTGTCGCGCACGCCCATTTCTTCGGCAATCTTGAAAATATCCGTGTCCGACTCGAACCAGTGGTGATAGAATTTCTCCAACCACCAGTCCCAGCTCGCGTCCTTGAAGCCGCCTGCCAGCCCGCCGACGCGCGCTTCCGCCTCGTAGAGCGTGACTTCATGCCCGGCGCGGATCAAATCCCACGCCGCCGCCATGCCCGACGCGCCTGCGCCGATAATCGCTATCTTCATGGGGCTGCCGCTTCCTTTTCAAGCTGATCGACGTGCGTGACTGCGCCGACGCTCAGGCCACGCCGGAACAGGATATAAAAGCCGACCAGCGTCACGGGTAACCAGATCACCAGATGGTTGACGAGGATGAAGGCCGTCGCCTGCGCCTGATCGATGCCGACCGCGCCGAGCGCCAGCACGCCAAAGAACTCGTAGACGCCGAAGCCGCCCGGTGACGCCGGGATTAAGCCGGCCAGATTGACTACGCCGACGACCAGCAGCGCCGCCGGATAGGGGATGTTCAGGTTGAAGGCGAACGAGACGATCCAGTAGGTGCTGGCTTCGAGCATCCAGCAGGCATACGACCAGAA
>DASZXN010000704.1:0-2692 GCA_035545875.1 Phototrophicaceae bacterium | reverse complement strand
TGCCCTCATCCCCTGCCCCTTCTCCCTCAGGGAGAAGGGAAAGTGAGTTCGCGATTTTTAAAAGTCCCTCGCTGGGAGGGAGAGGGATTTTGGGTGAGGGCTACATGCTCTCTCCACTTAACCATTTGCTCCACGCGAAATCGCAAATTGCCTCGCAAGCGCTATCATTATCGCCAAGAGAAAAATTTGCTCCTGAGTACGGCCTTATTTGAGAGGGAACGAGCCATGCAGCCTGAACTGATGGGCTATCCAGATCGCCTGAGCGTGCCCGCCGGGGAAACGATCCGCTTCATGATCAGCACCGACGCGGAGAGCTATGACGCTTCGATTGTCCGCCTGATCCATGCCGACGCCAATCCAAAAGGGCCGGGCGTCAAGATGCAGCCCGTCGAGTCCGCGATCAACCAGCGCTGGCCGGGGCGCAAGCAAATCATTCACCCCGGCTCCTACGTGATCGTCGAGGACAACCCGGCGCTGGCGCTGACCAGCTTCACGGCTCAATGCTGGATTTACCCGACGCGCAACTCCGGGCTGCGCACGATTATCAGCCGGGGCGCTCAAGGCTTTGGCCTCTTTCTCGATGACCAGAACTGCCTGAGCCTGTGGCTCGGCGATGGGCAAACCCTCCCGATCTCGACGGGCGAGCCGCTGCACCTGAACGTCTGGTACTTTGTCGCCGCCAGCTACGATGCGCGGTCGGGCAGAGCGACGCTCTATCAGTCCTCGGTGACGCCCTTCGCCCATCCCGACTTCGATCCGCTGATGATCGAGCAGAGCGCGAATCCGCCCCTTGCCACGACCGCGCCGCTCCTGGTGGCGGCGGCTGCTCCCGGCGATCAGATTTTCAACGGCAAAATTGACCATCCGCGCCTGTTTTCGCGCGCGCTGACAGCGCAGGAGATCGATCAGCTTCGCAGCGGCGCTGATCCGGCTTCGATCAGCGGCCTGGTCGCGGACTGGGATTTCGCGGCGGACGTTTCCTCGCAGCAAGTTACGGATCGCAGCGCCAACAAGCTCAACGGCACGGCGATCAACATGCCCGCGCGCGGCGTTACGGGCTATAACTGGACGAACAGCGAAGTCAACTGGCGCTATGCCCTGCCCGAATACGGCGCGATCCACTTTCATGACGACGACCTCGACGACGCGCGCTGGCAAGCGGATTTCGAACTGACGATCCCGACGACGTGGAAAAGCGGCATTTACGCCGTGCAGCTTAAAGCAGGCGAGCAGATTGACGAGATTCCCTTCATCGTCCGGCCAGCGAAAGGCAAGCCGAGCGCGCCGATCCTCTATCTGCTGCCGACCATGACTTATCTGGCCTACGCCAACATCAAGGAAGGCGAACCCGCGATTGACGAGAACGGTCAGCCGCGTCAGGTGACGCATCAACCCCTGAGCATCTATCAGGAAGAACACCCCGAAATCTCGATGTCGATCTACGACTTCCACAGCGACGGCAGCGGCTGTTCATATTCCTCGCGCAAGCGCCCGATCCCCAACATGCACCCGCGCTTCAGTTGGGACATGATCAACGGGCCGCGTCATTTCGCCGCCGATCTCTATCTGGAGGACTGGCTCGATGTCAAAGGCTTCGCCCACGACGTGGTGATCGACGAGGACTTGCATTTCGACGGCTACGACCTGCTCAAATCGTATAAAGTGGTGATCACCGGGACGCATCCCGAATACTGGACGACGCCGATGATGGACGGCTTGCGCGACTATCTCGACAACGGCGGTCACCTGATGTATCTGGGCGGCAACGGCTTCTACTGGATTACCAGCGTTGACCCGGAGCGCCCGCACGTGGTCGAGGTCAAGCGCGGCAACGGCGGCACGCGCGCCTGGAACTCCGCGCCCGGCGAAACCTATCACAGCACGACGGGCGAGTTGGGTGGGCTGTGGCGGCATCGGGGTCGCGCCCCGAACACGGTCGCGGGCGTCGGCTTCACGGCGCAGGGCTGGGATGGGCGCGCCGGATATTACGAGCGCAAGGAAGGCAGCTTCGATCCGCGTGCCGCCTTCATCTTCGAAGGCATCGGCGCGGACGAACTGATCGGCAATTACGGCCTCGGCTTGGGCGGCGCGGCAGGCGACGAACTCGACTGTGTGGACTTCACCTTAGGCACGCCGCCGCATACGCTCCTGCTGGCTTCATCGACCGGCCACGCGAAGAGCATCATGCCCGTGATCGAGGATTTTCTGCTGCTCGGCAGGCATTTCATGGAGCGCGCGGGCTGGCGTGTTCGCTCCGATTTGGCCTATCTGGAGACACCCAACGGCGGCGCGGTCTTTTCGGTTGGGTCAATTGACTGGTGCGACGCGCTCTCGTACAGCAACTACCAGAACAACGTCTCGCGCATCACCGAGAACGTTCTGCGCGAGTTTATGCGCTAGAGTACGTTATGATATTTTCTAGCACGACTGTCGCCCTCACCCGCAATCCCTCGCCCTCAGGGCGTTTCTGGAAAGCGGGAGAAATACCGCCCATTCGAGGGAGTTTTCAGAAACCCTCTCAGGGCGAGGGACTTCAAAGGTTACGTTTTTTCCCCTTCTCCATGAGGGCTGAGGAGAGGACATGGTTGAAATTGAGAGAAAGTCTGACGCGCGGATCGTTGGTAGGGGCGGGTCTAAGACCCGCCCTCACGCGGATAAATTCGTCTCGTGACCAGCCCAATCCCAAAAGGTG
>DASZXN010000703.1:0-21459 GCA_035545875.1 Phototrophicaceae bacterium | reverse complement strand
CCCGGCCCGTACTCCGAGTTCGACGTGATGATGTCTACGCCAACCGGGGGCATTTGCAGCAAAATCTGATCGACAATGTTTGGGTCGAAGTTGTTGCGCAGTGTCGAGAAAATCTGGATACCGGGGAACGGTGGCTGCCGCGTCTCGCGGTTGATCAGGTAGAACTCGTATTCGAAGCCCGAATAGAAGCCGTAGCCTATGCTTTCCAGTTCATGCAGGAGCGCGCGGGCAATTGCGCGCGGCGCGGCTAAGGCTGGGCGACCATCCTGAAAACGTGGCTCGCACAACAGGCTGACCGTTTGATTCGCCCAGGGAACCGGCTTGAATGTGTCCAAATCCGGGAAAATCCGGGAATCGGGGAAGCCGAGGTCTTCCAGGTAGCCCGATCCCGGCGCGACGCCGCCCTGCTGGTCAAAGCCGAGATGACCGAGCAGAAAATTCAGGCCGTGCCGGGCAAAGTGAATGAAATGGCGCGACGGCACCGTCTTGGAGCGCGCGATCCCGTGTGTGTCGCTCTGCTCGAAGCGAACAAAATTGACTCCCTTGAGCAAAAGCTGACCTTCAATTGCGCGAAGGCGATCTTCATCGATCAGAAATGGCTCTGGTTGCAGCATAGTTGGTTCCCTTTGTAGATTCATTCTGTGTCGGGGCACGGCGCGCCGTGCCCCTACCATGTAACCTTATGATCCGGCGGTTGCTTCCGCTGTCATCATCGGCGTCATGGCCTCGGTCGCTTCCGCCGTCGCCTCAGGATTGGCAGGCGCGACGACTTCCGGCACCAACTGCTGCGCCAGCGTGAACTTCTGGTCAGCAATCTTGATGATCGTCACGGCCTTCTGCGGGATGTGCGAGCCGTTGGCGAACGTGATCGATCCGGTGACACCGGGGAAGTTGCTCGTTTGCAGCAGCGCTTGTTGAATCGCGTCGGCGTCGGTCGATCCGGCGCGCGTGATCGCGTCGGCCAGCAGATTCATCGCGTCGTAACCGAGCGCGGCAAAGGCGTTTTCCGGCGCGTGACCGTATTCCGCCGTATACGACTTGAAGAAGCCCTTGATCGCGTCGGTGCCGTTATCGGGATCCATCAGCGCGTGCGTCGTGAAGTAGACGTTGTTGGCGGAGTCACCTGCCACGCTGACAATATCGGGCGTATCGTAGCCGTCGCCACCCGTGATCGGCCCATCAATCCCCGCCTGACGCATTTGCAGCACCGCAGGCCCGACATTATAAGGCATCGCCGAGACGAAGTAGAAATCAGGCTGGGTCGAAAGCGCGCGCAGCTTGGTAATCTGGGTCGAGAAGTCGGTCGCGTCGTCGGCATAGGTGTCCTCAAGGACAATCGTGCCGCCAAGCTGCGTGAAGCGCGTCTTGAAATAGCCCGCCAGCAGCGTCGTGTACTCGACGCCCTGATCCCAGAGCAGATACGCGGTGTGGCCGAAGTTCTTGTAGGCGTATTCGGCCATCGCCGACGCCTGCACGTTATCGCCGAAGCAGGCCATGAAGAACATATCGCCGACCTGATCCGGCAGCAGCGGCGAGGTCGCGCCTGCCGTGATGAACGGGATGTGCGCCGCCTGAATGATCGGGCCAGCCGCCAGCACCGAATCCGAGTCGGTGAAGCCAACGACCGCCGAAACCTGATCCTGCTCGACGAACTGGTGCGCGACCTGCGCAGTCAGCGCCATATCGTAGCGCGTATCGTGCGAAACACCTTCAACCTGCTTACCGAGGATGCCGCCGTTCGCGTTGATCTCCTTGATCGCCAGCATCGCCCCGTTCGAGGCGGGCAGATCGAGCGACGATTCCGCGCCGCTCAGGTCAAAGCCGAGGCCGATCTTGATCGTATCACTCTGCGCGGACACCATACTGAAACTGGACAGCAAAAGGGCGACGACGACCATCATCAGAGCCAGTACCGCTGTGGATCGAATTTTCATTCTCCCTGCTCCTCACTCAATAACGCGACCAGACAATTTTTGCTCAGGAGCGCGAACTCCTGTGATTCCCCCTATCGCTACTGATTTGTTCTCGTAGGGACGCGATTTATCGCGCCCGCTAAACCAGATACTGAGCGGCGGACGGCATCAATGCCGTCCCTACAGCGCAACCGACGCTATTTCACATTCTGCGGCTTCGGCTCGACTTCCACCCGATTCGGGCGCAGCCGAGTCCAAATTGCCGCAAAATTAATTTCCCGGTCACCAAGTAAGCCGCCGGGTCGGAAAATAATCACGAGGATGAACAGCACCGCCAGCACAATCTGGGTGATGCCGTACAACTGGGTCGCGTCTTCGACGCGGCGCATACTCTCGGAGATAATCGTCACCAGAATCGGCCCGATGATCGATCCGGTCACCGATCCCATGCCGCCGACGACCATCATCGTGATCACGCTGAAGGCCAGATCGAAGTAGAAGGCATTAGGCGAGAACGAGGTCAGGTAGTGCGCCCAGAGCGCTCCGACGACCGCCGTGAAAAAGGCGCTCACGCAGAAGGCCAGCAAACGCGGACGCATGATCACGATGCCGACCGACTGCGCCGCCACGCCGTCCTCACGCTGGGCGAACATCGAACGACCGTAAGGCGAAAACTTGATCCGCCAGACCACGTAAACCGTGATCAGCAGCCACGCGTACACCCACCACAGATCGGTGTACTGTGTGACATTAGAAAACGTGCGCGAGCCGCGTGTGAAGTCGTTGGCGTTAATCAGCACAATGCGCACGATCACGAGAAAGCCAAGCGTCGCCAGCGAGACGAACGTCCCGCTCAGGCGCATTAAGACGAGGCCGACGATCAGCGCGACCAACGTCACGACCAGCCCGGCGATCAGCGTTGCCGCCAGAAAGCCGAGCGGAAACGCGCCGACCAGCAGGTCAAAGTGGGTAACGCCGAGCCAAGCGGGAAGATGCGGCAGATACAGCGCTTTCTGGCTGAGGGGCAGCGTCAAAATCGCGGAGATGTAGGCTCCGAGCGCCATAAAGCCGATGTGACCGAGCGAGAACACCCCCGTGAAGCCGTTCGAGAGATTGAGCGCCACCGACAGAATGATGTACATGCCCAGATTAATGACAATGCTTTGCCAGAAATCGCTGCCGGAAAGATTGAGACCGATCAAAAAGATGACCAGCGCTCCCAGTACAATCAGCGTTCCGTTTCTCTGTGCCTTGCCCGTGCCCGCCATCGCTCCGTGTCCTCAGCGTGTGTTGTCGCGGTCGGTCGTGCCCAGAATTCCGCCGGGACGCACCAGCAGCAGCAGAATCAGGATGACGAAGACGAAAGCATCGCGGTAGCTGGTCAGCGATGATGGCAAGTAGGTCTTGAAGAAGCTGATCACCCCCGGCGAGGTCGTCGCGGCGGGCAGAATATCGCCGAGGCCGGGGATGGCTGTCAGCAGCACTTCGAGCAGGCCAAGCGCGAAACCGCCGACAATCGCGCCGGAGATGCTGCCAAAGCCGCCAATCACCGCCGCGATAAACGCCTTCAACACGGGCGAGAAGCCCATAATCGGGTTGATTGTGCCTGCCTGCACCGCGTAGAGCAGCCCGGCAACGCTCGCCAGAATCGCGCCGATCACGAAGGCCGTAACGATCACGCGGTTGGTGTCGATACCCATCAACTGCGCGGCTTGCAGGTCTTCCGCCGCCGCCCGCATCGACAGGCCGAGCGTCGTCCGCGTCACGAACAGGCTCAGGAGAATCAGCAGGATAATTCCAAGCGCGAGACTGACGACGTTGACCTTCGGGATCGTCACGGCGCCAATCGTCACCACGCCGCGCAGAAAGTCGATGCCGGGAAAAGCGATCTGCTCTGGCTTGCGCGCGAAGCGCGAGGCCAGCAGCGCCGAGTTTTCGAGGATTTGTCCGACCGCGAACGAGGTCAGCAGCGCGGCGACCTGCGGCGCGGTGCGAATCGGGCGATAGGCGACGCGCTCCATCACCAGTGTGACCAGTACCGTCCCGATCACCATCATCGCCAGCGCGAGCGGCAGCGGAATCCCTGCCAGCAGCGAAAAAGCGGCGATATACGCAGCAACCATCATCATGTCGCCATGCGCGAAGTTAATCAGGCGCAGAATGCCGAAAACCATCGCCAGCCCGACCGCCATCAACGCATACAGGCTGCCGATGCTGAGGGCATTGATCAACTGCTGCAACGCATACAGCGGAAGGCTCACACCGCTCCTCCGAGATAGGCTTGCTCGACTTGTGGATTGGCTCGTAATGCCGAAGCGGAGTCAGCCAGAATGATCCTGCCCGTTTCCATCACGTACCCCCGGTCGGCCACTTCGAGCGCCTGAAAAGCGTTCTGCTCGACCAGCAGGATCGTGACTCCGCGCGCCTTGATGCGCCGGATTATAGCGAAGACTGATTCGACCAGCAACGGAGCCAAGCCCAGCGATGGCTCGTCCAGCAGCAGCAGCTTGGGCTGTGCCATCAGCGCGCGGCCAATCGCCAGCATTTGCTGTTCGCCGCCGGAAAGCGTGCTGGCGGACTGATTGGCACGCTCTTTCAAGCGCGGGAACAGGTCGAACACCTCGCCGCGTGTGCGCTCATTGAGGGCGCGATCATGCTGGCTGACTGCGCCTAAGCGCAGATTTTCCGTGACGGTCAGATGACCGAACAGCCGTCGTCCTTCGGGACAGTGAACGATCCCCAGCTTGACGATCTCGTGCGGCGGCAGTGCCTCGACACGCTGACCGTTGTAGGTGATACTGCCCTGTTTGGGGCGCAGCAGCCCGGAAATCGTGCGCAGCGTCGTCGATTTGCCCGCACCGTTCGAGCCGATCAGCGTGACCAGTTCGCCATCGTTGACCGTCAGCGAGACGCTCTGAAGCGCCTGACTCTTGTTGTAATAAACGTCGATGCCTTCGACTTGCAGCATAAACCCTCTCAGGAAGCTGAGGCTTGATGAGTCTTGCCCAGATAGGATTCAATCACGTCCGGGTTGCGGCGGATCGCTTCCGGCGTACCCGTCGCCAGCACGCGCCCGTAATTCAGCACCGTGATGCGGTCACAGATGTTCATCACCAGCCGCATGTCATGTTCGACCAGAATGATGGTCACGTCGAAGCGGCGACGCACTTCGAGGATCATCTGGTGCAGGGCGTCCGTCTCGCTGACGTTCATGCCAGCGGCAGGCTCATCGAGCAGCAGCAAGCGCGGTGAAGTCGCCAATGCCCGCGCGATTTCGAGCCGTCGCTGGCTGCCATAGGCCAACGTCGAAGCCTGCCGATCCGCGTATTCAGTCAGCCCAAACAGCGCAAGATGAGCGAGCGCCTGATCGGTCAACTCGCGCTCTTTGCGCTGGAATGACGGCAGGTTCAACAGGATTTCGCCGGGGTTGAAGCGGGTGCGTAGCTGCTGCGCCGTGCGCACGTTGTCGAGTACCGAGAGTGCTCCGAACAGGCGAATGTTCTGGAACGTTCGCGCAATTCCCAGTTTGGCGACGGCAGGCATCCGCTTGCCCGTGATGTCGCGTCCCTGAAAGACGATGTGGCCGCGCGTCGGCGCGAGCGATCCGGTCAGGCAGTTAAAGAGTGTCGTCTTGCCTGCCCCGTTCGGGCCAATCACGCCGAGAATTTCACCAGGCGCGGCGTACAGGTCAACGTCTACGAGCGCGTGCAGCCCACGAAAGGTTTTGGTCAGTTTGCTCACGTCCAAAAGACGCGCGGTGTCAGTCATCGTCTACCCTCATCCATGTGGATGATATTATCCAGATAGACTGAAGCCATCAAGAAACCAGACGGATTTATGACGTTTAATTTGTCTGTTTGAGACGAGGAAAACAAAAGATAACGCAAAGACGCAAAGGCGCAAAGTAAAAAATAAGGGTACGGTGTGCCATACTCTTTTCTATCTACACTGATACCATAGCCATCAAACAAAATGGAAGGTATCTGACTAAATTTTCTGTCTTTCTACTTTGCGCCTTTGCGCCTTTGCGTTGATGTTCTTTCTTATTTTGCAGTCGGCTGCGTTGTGAATTTCTCGAAGGCGATGCGCGGCGCGGGATCGGCAATGCCGACGCGCCGAAACAATTCGTCAATCTCGGCGAGCGTGCCCGCGTCAATCGGCGCGAACGGATCGCGCAGGAGCGCCTCAGCCATCGCTCCACGACGGCGCAGCAGTTCCTTACGGATCGTCAGGTTGATGACAGGCTGGTTCTCGTAGCGGATCAGTGGCAGATAGCGGTCGAAGATCGCCTCGGCTTCGCGCAAGCGTCCGGCCTGATGCGCCTGATAAACCGCGACGAGGATTTCCGTAAAGGCGAAGCCGGTCATCGTGCCTGCCGCGCCACGATTGAGTTCCTCAAGGAAGAACATGCCGCCCAGCCCGCCGAAGATCGCGTATTTGTCGGTGCGCTGGCGGATTGCGCCGATCTTTTCCATCAGCGGCGGGTCTTCCAGCTTGAGGTGACGCGCGTTCGGAACGGTGTCGGCCAGTTTCGCCAGCATATCTGCCGACATGATCACACCGTTCACAGGCGGGAAATCCTGCACCACAATCGGCTGATCGATCTGCGCGGCGATCTCGCTGTAGAGCGCAATGATCTGATCGTCGGTCGGCTTGTCCATGCGCGGCGGCGCGATCATCACCCCTGCCGCGCCCGACGCGAAGGCCGCCTGACTAAGTGCGATCACCGTTTTGGTCTCCGGGTGACTGACGCCAACGACCACCGGAACCCGTCCCGCGACCGTCGCCATCACCGTCTCGACCACCTGCCGCCGCTCATCGACGCTCAGTTTGGCCGCCTCGCCCAATACGCCGAGAATCGTCAAACCATACGCGCCGCGATCCAGTTGGAAATTGACCAACCGCCGCAGGCTGTCCCAGTCGATTTGTAGCTGGCGATCAAACGGCGTCGCCAGAATATTGAATACGCCCGTAATTTGCAAAGCCATTGTTTTTCTCCTAAAGCGCCTTGAAATTTTCGTGCTTGGCAATCGCCCTCACCCTAAATCCCTCTCCCTCAGGGCGAGGGACTTCAAAACTTAGTTCGCTTTCTCCCTTCTCCCTGAGGGAGAAGGGTCGGGGATGAGGGCTAGAGGTCTATAGCACCCCTTCGTCATAGGCGACCCAGGGTACGTCGATGCCAAAACCCGCGAACGACGGATCACCCAACGGTAAGCCCAGCACCTTGCTCGCCAGAATTTCACCTGCGGCGGGCGAGGTCATAATCCCGTGTCCCGTATGCGCAATCGACAGGTACAACCCCTCGATCCCCGGATAGGCGTCGATGATGGCGCGTTCGCTGTCGTAGGAGTGGCTCGAGCCGTCCGAATCGGTGCGGTAAGCAGCCGACTCATCGCGGAAAACGTAGTAGCCGATGTTGTGGATCAGGCCACGCAGGTAGCGTGGATCGGCAAAGCCTTCGCCGTCCGCGTGACCGAACTGGCGCGCCAGCAGCAACAGCGCCATCGACGGGAAGCGCGGGTCTTTCAACTGCGCCGCCGGATACACTGGATCGATGAGCGCGTCGTGCGCCTCGTTTGTCCCATAACGTGGATCGGCATTTTTCCGGTTCCAGTTGTACTCCCAGCCGAAGATCGCGCCGCTCTGCGCTTCGGGATGCAGATGCGGAAACGGCGCTGCTCCGATGATCATCGGCCCGTCGTCGGGGATCGCCGCGTGCCGCCAGCCCGTCGTGAAGCTCTGACGCGGGCGCACAATGATCGGCAGTTCGACACCCGCTGTTCGCCCGATCGCTCTGGCGCTCGCTCCAGCGGCGATCACGACTTTCGGCGCGGAAATCGTGCCGCTGGGCGTTTTGACTCCGGTGACACGCCCACCCTCGACGCAGATTTCCGTCTGCGCCACGCCGAGCAAAATCTGCGCCGACTTCGCGCTCTGGGCATATTTGTAGATCAGCGCATTCGAGTCGAGCCAGCCCGCCACCGGGTCGTATTTGGCGGCGATCACCTTGTCGCCGAGCCAGCCGAAGCGATACTTCACCTCGTCGGCGTTCAGGTATTCGATATGCTTCAGGCCGATCTCGTGTAGACGGCGGACGTCCGCCGCCAACTGCTCGGCCTGCGCGGGCGTGAAGGCACAAAAGACGTAGCCGCGCTCCTTGACCGCCAGCGAGAGCGCCGCCCCTTCGCCCAGCCATTCGTCGGCATGGTGAAATACTTCGACGCTGCGCTCCATCTGCTTCGCCAGCGGCAAAGCCGGCCAGCAGGTGCGGTAACATTCCAGCGAGGCCAGCGTGCTGCCTGCGCCGAGCCGCTCGGCCTTCTCAATCAGCACGGCTTTGATACCGGGCGCGAATCGTTCTAGCGCCCACAGCGCCGCTGTCCCGGCGGGGCCTCCGCCAATGATCACCACGTCGGCGCTGGCCGGCGGGGTGGAAGCAAATTTCTCGGTCATGAATGCCTCGATCTGGGTGCTGCGAACAAACTACCGCCGATTGTAACGCGCCGATCTATACGCTGACGATTTCCGCCAGAATTTGCGCGGCCTTATCGATCTCAGCAGGCGGCGCAAAGCTGTAGGTCAGACGTAGATGATGCGCGCCATCCATCGGGTTGATGAAATAGCCCTCGCCCGCTGAAACCAGCACACCGCGTTCCAGCGCCCGCGCCTTGACCTCGCGCCCCAGCAGGCGCTCCGGCAGCGTCAGCCAGATGAAAAATCCACCAGCGGGCTGCGTCCACGTCACCTCGGATGGCATATATCGATCCAGTGCGTTGAGCAGCAAATCGCGGCGCATCTGGTACAGCTTACGCAGCGCTTGGACATGCGGCTCCCATAATCCCGCGCGGCAGTATTCCGCGACAATCTGCGCGCTCAAAGGACTCGCGCCGCCGCCCATCTGCGTTGTGCCGCAGTTGACGAAAGCGCTGATCGTTTGCGCGGACGCGGCAATCCAGCCAAGCCGTAATCCCGGCGCGAGTGTTTTCGAAAAGCTGCCGATCTGAATGGCGTTCACGTCGAGCGCCAAGAAGCTCGATGGCAGCGGCGGCTCGAAAGCCAAATCACGGTATACGTCGTCCTCGACGACAGTCACGCCGTAGCGCTGCGCCAGCTTCGCAATCTCGACGCGCCGATCCTGTGCCAGCGTGCGTCCGCTTGGATTGTGAAAGTTGGGGATAGTATAGAAAATCCGCGCGGGATGATCAGTTTCCGCCAGCCGTTCCAATAATGCAGCAAAGTCCGCGACGATTACGCCGCTGTCATCCATCGGAACGCCGTACAGAGGAAGGTCGTGATCGCGGAAGATGTGCAGCGCGTCGGCATAGGTCGGCGCTTCGACAATCACCGATCCGCTACGCGCATACAGCCGCGCGATCATATCGACCGCGTGCGTCGATCCCGCCGCAATCATGAGGTTCTCAGCGCTTAATGAAAGCGACTGCTCGCGGTTGATTTTGCCGACCAGATACTCGATCAGCCCGGCGCTGCCCTGTTCTTTGCCGTATTGCAGCGCGCCGAGCGCCAGCGCCGGGGAACTCAAAACGCGGTTGGCCGTATCGAGGAATTCCTCGCTCAGTAACGTCGCGGGATCAGGATGGCCGAGCATCAGCGAGATCGTATTCGCGTGCGTTCCCTGGGGCGAATTGTGCATATTGCGCCTCCTTAAAATTCTGTTCATATTGCTGTGGTCTTACGAGGCAATCTTTGTATAATACCAGCATCGCTTGGACAACCATGAACTGCTGAGGAGAATACCCATGAGAACCGGGAAGGCAAGGGTTTACCTGTTTTGCAGTCTCGTCATCGCGCTGCTCGCGTTGACAGTCAGTTCCGTCAGCGGCCAAGCCGCCACCGCCGAACCCGTCTCGCTCAATCTGGGTTACTCGGTCTGGGTTGGCTACGGCCCCTGGTACATCGCGCAGGACAAGGGTTATTTCGCCGCCGACAACCTCAACGTCACGCTGACCGACGTCGAAAATCCGTCGGATCGCTTCACGGCGCTGGCGGGCGGCCAGTTGCAGGGTCTTTCAACCACGCTCGATACGCTCTCGCAGTACTGCAATGCGGAAACGCCATTCAAGGCTATCCTCGCGCTCGACGAATCGTCAGGTGGTGACGGCATTGTCGCCAACGCGCCAATTTCGACCATCGCCGACCTGAAAGGTAAGAAAATCGGCGTCAACCTCGGCTCGGTCTCGCAGTTCCTCATGGAATACATTTTCAAGCAGAACGGCCTCACCGACGACGACGTGACGCTCGTCAATATGTCGCAGGGGGATGTTCCGGCGGCGCTCGCTTCCGGCCAGATCGACGCGGGCGTGACCTGGGCGCCGAACCTCGGCGCAGCGGTCAAGAACGGCGCGACTCTGCTCGTCGATTCGAAATCGACCCCCGGCCTGATCGTCGATGTGCTCGTGCTCCGTCAGGATGTGATCGACCAGCATCCCGAAGTCCCCGGCGAACTGGTCGATGCCTGGTACAAGTCGATTGACTACCTCAACACCAGCACCGAAGACGCTGAAACGATCATGGCGAAGGGTCTGGGCAGCTTCTACACCTCTGCCGACGACATCGCCGCTGACCTCAAGGGCGCGACCATGTTCGACAAGGCCATGAATCAGAACTTCTTCGCCCCCGGCGCGGACGGTTCGCCGAGCAAAGCCTTCGATACCATGAACTTCGCCACCGACACCTACACCCGCCTGAAGGTCATCACCAATCCCTGCACGGCGGACAAGCTGATCGACTCGTCATTCGTCGTTCCCGCTGGCATGACTGCAACCGCCGAGGCGAGCGAAATGCCCGCTGCCATGACGCCCGAAGCGACCGCAGGCTCCTAATCCCTCAATCCAATTGGCGGACGCGATCCAATCGGATCGCGTCCGCTGGTAGAACGGCAACCTCGAATGGAAATCACGACTCAGGATAGCGCCCCGAAGCCCCGCCCGCAGCCGCGCCGCGTCAGCGACATCTGGAAACCGCACGCCCGCATCCCGCGCCGCCTCTATACCGGCACGGTGATCGCCAGTCTGCTGCTGCTGCTGCTGATCTGGAGCATTCTCAGCTATGGCGGCTTCGTTCATCCGAGCTACTTTCTGCCTACGCCGACCGCAGTTGTCACGGCAGCCGCGAACATGCTTCAGACAGGCGAGCTGTGGGAGAACGCGCAGGCCAGCCTGGAGGTCGTGATCGTCGGCTGGATTGTCGCGGTGCTGCTGGCGGTTCCGCTGGGAATCCTGATGGGCAGCCTCGAATTTTTTGAAGCCCTGTTCGAGCCGATTGTCGATTTCGTCCGCTACCTGCCCGTCAGTGCCATGATCCCGCTGCTGATCCTCTATGTCGGCATCGGCGTAGAGGAAAAAATCGCCGTCATTTTCATCGGTACCTTCTTCCAGTTGATCCTGTTGGTCGCGGACGTGGCCGCGCACGTCGCCAACGACCTGCTCGACAGCGCCTATACGCTCGGAGCCTCGCGCTTCCGCGTGTTCACGACGATTCTGCTTCCGGCGACTCTCCCCGGTGTGATGGATGCTCTACGCATCACGCTCGGCTGGTCGTGGACGTACTTGATCGTCGCGGAACTGGTCGCGGCGCAGCACGGCCTCGGCTTCATGATCATGACTTCGGAACGCGGTCTGCACACCGACCGGATTTTCGTCGGTCTGGTGACCATTGGGCTGCTCGGCTTCGCCAGTGATCTGCTCGTCAAATGGCTGCACCGCCGCCTGCTGCCCTGGTCGCCGCGACTACGCTAGGATTCGACTTGACCACTAAATTGCAGCTCAACAACATCACCATGACCTTTCGCACCCGACGCGGCGACTCGGTGACGGCGGTCGATAACCTCTCGCTCTACGTCGGCGACCGCGAGTTTATCAGCATCGTCGGGCCGAGCGGCTGTGGCAAATCGACGCTGCTGCGCGTCGTCGCCGGGTTGATCCGTCCCGATGATGGCAGCGTCCTGCTCGACGGTCAGCCGATTCGCGGCCCCGGCGCAGATCGCGGCATGGTCTTTCAGACCTACACGCTCTTTCCCTGGCTGACCGTGCAGGGCAATGTCGAGTACGGTTTGCGCCTCAAACGAATGTCAGGCAGTGAGCGCAAAGCGATTGCCCAGCGCCATCTCGCGGCGGTCGGTCTGACGGGCTTCGAGAACAGCTACCCGAAAGAGCTTTCCGGCGGCATGATGCAGCGTGTCGCCATCGCGCGGGCGCTCGCCAACGATCCCGAAGTGCTGCTGATGGACGAACCGTTTGGCGCGCTCGACGCGCAAACCCGCTCGATCATGCAGGAGATGCTGGTCACGCTCTGGCAGGAGACGCCGAAAACGATTCTGTTCATCACCCACGACATTGACGAAGCGCTGTTCCTCAGTGACCGCGTGTACGTGATGACGGCGCGTCCCGGCAGGGTTAAGCTGATGCTCAACGTTGATCTGCCGCGTCCGCGCACGCTCGAAATGACTACTACCGAGCAGTTTATCGAGCAGAAGCGCGTCGTCCTCGAAGCAATTAAAGAAGAGACGCTCAAGACGATTAACGTCGCCAGCAAGAGCGACGCAGGATAAAGCAGTCATGAGTAACGAGTAATGAATGATGAGTAAAAACATTCGCACTTAACGTCTTTGACTCATCACTTGTCACTCATGACTTTATTTGAGGAAACCTGATGCCCTCCAAGAAGCCCAATTACCGCCCGGTCGATGCGATGGTCTACCCCCGCTTCAGCGGCATCCGCACCTTCATGCGGCTGCCGCAAGTCACCGACCTGACCGACGTGGATTTTGCCATCGTCGGCGTGCCGTTTGATACTGGCGACACCTACCGCATTGGCGCGCGCTTTGGCCCGGAAGGGATTCGCAGCCAGTCGATGCTGCTGCGCCCGCACAACGCCGCCCTTAACGTCTCAATCTTCGATGTATGCTCCGGCGTCGATTATGGCGATCTGGCGGTCACGCCCGGCTATCTGCCCGAATCGCACGCGCAGATTGAAGTCGGCGCGAGTACGATCTACGCCAGCGGCGCTACGCCCGTGTTCATGGGTGGCGATCACTCGGTCTCGCTGCCGCTGCTGCGCGCGACGGCGAAAAAGTTCGGCAAAGTTGGGCTGATCCACTTCGACTCGCACAGCGATCTCTGGCCGAGCTACTTCGGCGGCAAGGATACACACGGCACGCCCTTCCGCCGCGCTTACGAGGAAGGCTTGATCGATCCGGCGCGCTCGATTCAGGTCGGCTTGCGCGGCTCGGTCTACGATGCCGACGACGTGAACATGCCGACCGATCTCGGCTTCGAGGCGATTCCTGCACCGGAAGTCCACGAGATCGGCATGAAGGAAACGATCCAGCGGATTCGCCAGCGTGTCGGCAGCGGCCTGACCTACGTCACCTTCGACATCGATTTCGTCGATCCGGCCTTCGCGCCCGCGACCGGAACGCCGGAGGTCGGCGGCTTTACCAGCGCGCAGAGTCTGCAACTGGTGCGCGGGCTGGTCGGGCTGAATCTGGTCGGCTTCGACTGCGTGGAAGTCATGCCGCCCTACGATCCGCCCGGCAGCGTGACCTGCCTGCTGGCGGCGGGCATCGTCTACGAGTTCATCTCGCTGATCGCCTTGCAGCGCAAGCAGTCGTAATCCCCGACACAATCGTCTGTAGGGACGCGATGAATCGCGTCCGTTGACAAGCGCATCTATGGTGGCGATCTCGTCAACGGACGAGACAAGTCTCGTCCCTACAAAATCACAATGCGGGTTTCTGGCAAACTTAGCGCAAAATCTGATCGGTCGCCTCGGCGATTTGCCCCGATGCGACCAACTGGCGCATCTGTTCCAAATAGCGATACAGCACCGTATCCTGCTCGATAAAGGGGACGTGCTGACGGATCAGATCGTATACTGGCGCTGTGCCGTGACCGAGTGTTTTCTCCGTGCCGACGCGCTGGCGGCGAAAGTCGATCCCCTGCGCCGCCGCCATCAGTTCAATCGCCAGAATCTGCTCGACGTTGGTAGCAACCTGCCGCAGCTTGAGCGCTGCCGTCACGCCCATGCTGACGTGATCCTCGACGTTAGCCGAGGTTGAGATCGTATCGACGCTGGCGGGATGCGCCAATACCTTGTCCTCGGTCGCCAGCGCCGCCGCCGTGTACTGCAAAATCATGAAGCCGGAGTTCAGCCCGCCGTTTTCGGTCAGGAAAGCGGGCAGCGTATGCACGTTCGAGGCTTCATCGGTCAGCCGCATGACCCGCCGTTCGGAGATATTACCCAGTTCGCTCAGGCCAATCGCCAGATAGTCGAGCGCGATTGCCAGCGGCTCGCCGTGAAAGTTGCCGCCCGAAATCACGTCGATTTTGCCCGTCGCCTCGTCGATGAAGATCAGTGGGTTGTCAGTCACAGCGTTCAGTTCGATCTCGAATGCCCAGCGACAGTAAGCAATCGCGTCGCGCGCCGCGCCGTGAACCTGCGGGATACAGCGCAGCGTGTAAGCGTCCTGCACGTCGCCTGACGACTCGTCGCGCGTGAACTGGCTGCCTTCGAGAACGCGGCGCAGATAAGCTGCGCAGTCAATCTGGCGGGGAAACGGGCGCAGCGCATGGATACGCTCGTCAAAGGCCAGCGGCGTCCCGTTGAGCGCCTCCAGGCTCAGGCATCCGGCGATGTCCGCCGTGTGGCTGATGCGCTCGGCGCGCACGGTTTCCAGCACGCCAATCGCACACATCACCGACGTGCCGTTGGTCAGCGCCAGCCCTTCTTTCGCCGCCAGCGTGATTGGCTCTAAACCCGCTCGGCGCAGCGCTTCCGCCCCCGGCAGAATTTCGCCCTGATACTCTGCTTCACCCTCGCCGATCAGCGGCAGGCTCATGTGCGCGAGCGGCGCGAGATCGCCACTCGCCCCCAGCGAGCCTTTTTCGGGGATGGCCGGATGCACACCCGCGTTGAGCATGTCGATCAATAGTTGCAGAGTGCTGAGGCGAATGCCCGAATGCCCACGCGCCAGCGTATTCGCGCGAATCAGCATGATCGCGCGGGTTGTGGCCTGATCGAATGGGTCGCCGACGCCGACGGCGTGACTGACGAGGATGTTGCGCTGAAGCTGCTCGACCTGATTCGGCGCAATCACGCGATCCTTGAATGCGCCGAATCCGGTGGTAATGCCGTAAGCGATCTTGCCATCCGCCAGAAGCTGCTGAACGGCTTGCGCCGCGCGCGTCACGCGAGACTTGGCCTGCGCCGTGAGTTCGACCTGAGCGCCTGTATAAGCGACTTCGACCGTCTGTTCAATCGTCAGTGTCCGACCGTCGATCTGAATCGCCGCCATCAGACGATCCGCCCGCGCTTGATCACCGTTTCGACCAGATTTCCCCCGAATTGATAGGCTAAATGGCGGTAGTCGGGCGCGTTGATCACGAGCACGTCCGCCAGCTTGCCTTCCTCCAGCGAGCCAACCCGCTCCCCCACGCCGACCGCGTGCGCCGCGTTGATGGTTACGGCGGTCAGCGCTTCAGCAGGGGAAAGCTTCTGGTAACGGCAGGCGACCGCCATCACCAGCGGCAGCGAAGGACAGGGCGCAGAGCCGGGATTGATGTCCGTCGCCAGCGCCAGCGCCGTGCCCGCGTCAATCAGGCCGCGTGCATCGGCATAATGGCTGCTGGCAAGGTTGAAATTCACGGCAGGCAGCACAATCCCAATCGTATCGGATCGAGACAAACCACTCACCGCGTCGGCGCTGGTTACGTCGAGATGATCGACGCTGACCGCGCCTAGTTCGACGGCCATCCCTGTTCCACCGAGGTCGGTAAACTCATCGACGTGGGCTTTCGCTTTCATGCCGCGCGCGCTTCCCGCTTGCAGGATGCGCTGTGACTGTTCGAGCGTAAAGGCGTTCTGCTCGCAGAACACGTCGATGAAGAACGGGACGCCACGCGCCGCAAAATGTGACTGCGCGTACCAATCGAAGGCAGCAGGAATCAGCGTATCGATCACGTACTGCGTGTATTCGTCGCCCCGACCCTTGTATTCCGGCGGAATCGCGTGCGCGCCGAGAAAGGTCGGGATCAAACCAATCGCGTGCGAGAGGTCGAGTTCTTCGATGGCCTGAAGCATCTTCAATTCGCTGTCAAGGTCGAGGCCATAGCCCGTTTTAACCTCGGCGACGGTTGTGCCGAGTCGCAGCATCTCATCGAGGCGCGCTCGCGTTTCGGCGATCAACTGGCTGACGCTCGCGGCACGTAATTTCTGGACGGTGTTGAGAATGCCGCCGCCTGCCGCCGCGATCTCCTGATAGGTCGCGCCGCCGATGCGCTGCTCAAACTCCGCCGCGCGGTCGCCTGCGTAGACGACGTGCGTATGCGCATCGATAAAGCCCGGACAAACGACCTTGCCGCTCGCGTCGATGCGGGTGCGCGGCTGGTAGCGGCTGCCGAGATCGGCGCTGCTGCCCACGTCGATAATCAAACCATTATCAATCGCCACCGCGCCGCCTTCAATCAGACCGAGATCGGTCATCGCTTTGCCGCGCTTCGGTTTGTCGCTGGCGCAGGTGATCAGTTGGGCGGCGCTGTGAATCAACAGGTCAATTGGCATAGACCCCACCCCCGAACGCTACAACGGACGCGATCAATCGCGTCCCTACGAAATATTCTCGATTAATCATGTTTCAGCATCGGGATTTGGATGCCGCTTTTCTGCGCAAATTCAATCGCTTCGGGATAGCCTGCGTCGGCGTGACGCACCACGCCCATGCCGGGATCAGTCGTCAGGACGCGCTCAAGGCGTTTGGCCGCTTCCGGCGTGCCGTCGGCGACGATCACCTGTCCCGCGTGGATGCTGTAGCCGATGCCGACCCCGCCGCCGTGATGCAGGCTGACCCAGGTCGCGCCGCCAACCGCGTTGATCATCGCGTTCAGCAGCGGCCAGTCGGCAATTGCGTCCGAACCGTCGCGCATGGCTTCGGTTTCGCGGTTGGGGCTGGCGACCGAGCCGCTATCGAGGTGATCACGCCCGATCACAATCGGCGCTTTGAGTTCACCGGACGCGACCATATCGTTCATACGCAAGCCCGCCTTGAGGCGATCACCGTAGCCGAGCCAGCAGATACGCGCGGGCAAACCCTGAAACTCGACCTGCGCGCGCGCCAGCGTCAGCCAGCGCTTGAGATGCTCATCTTCCGGGAATAAGTCGATCATGGCGCGGTCGGTCGCGTAAATGTCCTCAGGATCGCCGGAGAGCGCGACCCAGCGGAATGGCCCTTTCCCCTCGCAGAACAGTGGGCGAATGTAGGCTGGGACAAAGCCGGGATAGTCAAAAGCATCTTTCACGCCGAAATCGTAGGCGCGCTGGCGCAGATTGTTGCCGTAGTCGAAAACCACGCTGCCTTTCGCCTTGAAGTCGAGCATGGCACGGACGTGCGCCGCCATCGACGCCAGCGAACGCTGCTCATATTCCTGCGGATCGCTTTTGCGAAGCTGATCCGCTTCCTCAATCGAGAGGCCAGCCGGAATATAGCCGTATAAAACGTCGTGCGCCGAAGTCTGATCGGTGACGACATCCGGTACGACGCCGCGCACGACCAGTTCCGGCAAAATCTGCGCCGCGTTGCCGATCAGCGCAATCGATTTGGGTGTCTGCTGCTTAACCGCTTCCTCGATCCACGTCATCGCTTCTTCGAGGCTGTCGCTGATGGCGTCGATCTGGCGCAGCGACAAGCGCCGCTCCGCCCGCCAGCGATCCGCCTCGACGATCAGGCCGACGCCCTCGTTCATCGTGATCGCCAACGGCTGCGCGCCGCCCATCTCGCCGAGGCCAGCGGTCAGCACGAACTTGCCCTTCAGCGTCCCCCAGCCCATCTGCCGAGCGAGCGCGCCGAAGGTTTCGTACGTCCCTTGCAAAATGCCCTGCGTGCCGATGTAAATCCAGCTTCCGGCGGTCATCTGCCCGAACATAATCAGGCCGTCGCGCTCCCACTGGTCGAAATTCTCCTGCGTCGCCCACTTCGGCACGATGTTGGAATTCGCCAGCAGGACGCGCGGCGCGTCGGTATGGGTGCGAAAGACCGCGACCGGTTTGCCCGACTGCACCAACAGCGTTTCGTCTGGTTCGAGCTTGCGCAGCGACTCCAGAATCGCGTCGAAGGCGTCCCAGTTGCGCGCCGCCTTGCCGCGTCCGCCGTAGACGATCAGATTGTCGGGATCGAACGCGACCTGCGGATCGAGGTTATTTTGCAACATGCGATAGGCCGCTTCGATCAGCCAGTTTTTGCAGGTGAGCGTCGTGCCACGCGGCGCATGAATCTCGCGGTGTTGGCTCATGAGACTTCTGTCCTGAGGAAAAACCAAATGGCGACCGCTGCGAGACGACTGGTACGTCCGTCAATATCGTAGGCGGGGTTAACTTCAGTGAATTCCAGCAGCCGGACACGCTTGTCGAGCGCGGCGACCTGAACGATGCTGCACAGTTCGTCGGCGCTCATACCGAGCACGTTCGGCGCGCTCACCCCCGGCGCATCGGCGACGCGCACTGAGTCCATGTCGATCCCCAGAAAGATCGCGGGCGATGGGCTGTCCTCCATCATCTGCCAGATCGCTTTGACCAGCCCGACCTCGCGTAAGCCGCCGAGCGTGTGCGTCGTCGCCCCGATGTCGTGGAGATAATCCAGATGCGACTGGGCGACTGCAAAATACTGATAGGCCAGTTCGTGGAAGTTGTGCGGCTTCAGGTAACCTTCGTCGAGCAGCATTCGATAAGGCGTGCCGCTGTTGCGCACGGGATTCACGCGCACGTCGAGATGAGCATCGACGTTGAAGGCGAGCACGTCCGGCTCGACCTGTGCGAGTCCGGCGCAGTCGGGATAGGAGAGATCATTGCCGCCGCCGAGACTGATCAGCGTTTTGCCGTCGGCAATCACCTGCCGAACGATCTGCTGCTGGACGGCGTGCGTTTCTTCGAGCGTCGGCTGAATGGTCGTATTGCCGAGATCGAACAGGGTGACGTGTGCGGGCGCGACGAGGCGATAGAGCCAGTTGCGAATCGCGTCGGGCGCTGCCGCCGCGCCGACGCGCCCGCCGTTGCGGGCAACGCCTTCGTCCTGTGGGCAGCCGAGCAGAACCGTATCCGCGCTGGCATAGTCTTGAGGCTTCCAGCGAACAATTTCACCGAGGCGCGGATCGCCTGCTTCATCGCGGTGGAAGAACAGCTTCTCATCAGGACGGTTTGTGAGCGTGAAAAGATCGATGATGTTTTGCATGACGATAAGCATAACTCGACTGTCGTTTATGAGACAAGCGCTCGTGTCAATTGAATGACTGATAGAGCCATAGTCATCGTTTCATTGCGATCAGCGCGTAATCTCTGTAATATCATGGCGTCTATTTGAGGAGGGGTTTTTTGAGATGAAACGATTCGGCGTTCTTGCGATTTTGCTCATCGCGCTGATTGGTGCGATCAGCCCAATTTCGGCGCAGGGCGGCAACGGCAGTCTCGCCGTCTACGCCAGCCCAACCACGTTCCCTGACATCGACCCCAGCTCCGGTTTCTCGAACGAGAACATTGTGATGGGCAACGTCTACGAAACGCTGACGTTCTACAACCCACCGGGCAGCAAGGAAGAAGTCGGCCCCAAGCTGGCGACTTCGTGGGAGCAGTCGTCCGATGGCCTGACCTGGACGTTCCATCTGCGTCAGGGCGTCAAGTTCCACGATGGCACCGATTTCAACGCCGATGCGGTCAAGTTCTCGATTGAGCGCACGATGAAGCTCGGCCTCGGTGCGGCTTACATCTTCGACCCGATTGATTCAATCAACGTGGTGGACGAAAGCACCGTCGAGTTCAAGCTCAAGTACACCGCGCCGATGGACTTGATCATGGCGACGGGTTACGCCGCCTGGATGATGAGTCCGACGGCGGTGGGCACCAACGGCGGCGACTGGTTCAACGCTGGGCACGACGCCGGGACTGGCCCCTATATGATCGACAGCTACGATGTCGGCCAGCGGCTCGTCCTCAAGAAGTTCGACAATTACTGGGGCGGCTGGACGGACGGCCAGTTCGATTCGGTCGTCTTTCAGGTCACGGAAGACCCGACCGTCGCGCAGCAGATGATCACCTCCGGCGACGCGGATTTCACCTACAACCTGCCTTCGGACAACTACGCCGCGCTGCAAACCACGCCCGGCATCAAGGTCGTCTCGAACCCGTCGTTCCAGAATTTGCTGGCGCTGCTCAATCACGACGAGAAGCCAACCGACAATTTACAGGTGCGTCAGGCGCTCGCCTACAGCTTCCCCTATGACAAAGTGGTCAAGAACCTCTACGGCGGACTTGGCACGCAGGCGCAAGGCCCCGTTCCGGCGGGCATGTGGGGTCACGACGATCAACTGACCCAGTATCATCAAGACCTCGCCAAGGCGAAGGATTTGCTCACCCAGGCAGGCTACCCGAACGGCGGCTTCACGCTCAAATACACTTACGTCTCCGGTGATCTGGACGAGCAGCAAATCGGCGAACTGTGGAAAGCGGATTTGGCGACGCTCGGCATCACGCTCGACACCGAAGGTCTCGCCTGGGAAGCGCAGTGGGCGCTCGGCAAGAACGATCCCACGACCGCCCAGAATATCTTCCTGTTCTACTGGTGGCCGGACTACGTGACCCCCTACAGCTTCCTCTACTCGATGTTCCACAGCGAAAACCCGCCGAATTACAACCTCGGCTACTACAGTAATGCAGACTTTGACAAGCTGATCGAGCAGGGCAATCAGGTCAGCGCCAGCGACCGTACCAAAGCGACCGACCTGTTCGATCAGGCGCAGCAGATGCTCGTGGACGACTCGTCGGCGATTTTCATCGTCGATCTGCCCAACGTTCACGTCATCCGCGACGACATCAGCGGCTACGTCGATAACCCGGCCTATCCGCACATCGTCTTCTGGTACGACCTGAAGCGCAACGCGTCGTAACATCCGAATCCCGAATCTGTAGGGGCATGGCGTGCCATGCCCTGATATTCTGTAGGGGCGAGACATGCCTCGCCCCTACAGGTAACCCTTGAACTGATTATGAGTAAAACCCGTTACATCCTGCGGCGGCTGGCGCTGGCGGTCGTCGTGCTGATCGGCGTGATGACGCTGACGTTCATCGTCTCGCGCGTCGTGCCGAGCGATCCGGCGGCGCTCTTTGCCGGGCCGCGCCCGACCACCTCGCAAATCGAGACGGTGCGCGCGCAGTTGGGCTTCGATCAGCCGCTGCCGGTGCAGTACGTCCGCTACATTGGCAGCATTTTGCAGGGCGATCTCGGCGTCTCGTTCAAGACGCGCCGCCCGATTGTCAGCGATTTGCAGGTCTTTCTGCCCGCCACGCTCGAACTGGTGATCGCGGCGACACTGCTGGCGGTGATCGTCGGGATTCCGGTGGGTGTGCTGGCGGCGGCGGGGCGCGGCAAAGCCTTCGACGTGTTCAGCCGCCTGTTCAGCATCGCCGGGGTATCGATCCCCTCGTTCTGGCTGGCGCTGCTGCTGCAACTGCTCTTTTTCTCGATCCTCGGCTGGCTGCCGATTGGCGG
>DASZXN010000702.1:0-8156 GCA_035545875.1 Phototrophicaceae bacterium | reverse complement strand
GCCTGCCATGTTGTAGGTCTTGGAGAATGAGATGAACTCGACCGTGCAGTTGATCGCATCCTTCGCTTGCAGCGCGCTTCCAGCAACGTAGCCGTCGTAGGTCACATCGACGTAGGGATTGTCCGACGCCAGCAGCAGATTGTGCTGATTACAGAAATCGACTGCCCGCTGATAGAAATCCAGATCGGCGGTTGCGCCGGTCGGATTGTTCGGGTAATCGACCCACAGGATTTTCGCCCGTGACAGCACTTCCGGCGGCACGACATCGAGGTTCGGCAAATAGTCCGAGCCTTCAACGAACGGCAGCAGACACGACTCCGCACCCGCCAGATGCGCCCCGATCCCGTAGGATGGGTAGCTGATTTCCGGCATGAGCGCCATGTCGCCGCGATCCAGATAGGCGAGGCTCAGGTTGACGATACCTTCCTTGCTGCCGAGCAGCGGCATCACCTGTCGCTCAGGATCAATCGTCACGCCAAAGCGCTGCTGGTAGTAGAGCGCAATCGCTTCGCGGAACTCGGCTGTCCCTTTGTAACCGCCGTAGCTGTGATGTTCGGGGTTGCGCGCCGATTGCACGAGCGCGTCGATCACCACATCCGGCGGCGGCATGTCGGGGCTGCCGATGTCCAGATTGATCACGTCGAAACCCTGCGCGTTCAGTTCGCGCACGCGCTGGGTGAGCACGGCGAAGGCGTAGGGCGGTTGAGTTTTTAAGCGAGTAGCAGGTGATGGAGGCACAGGTCAGGTTTCCTTTTTTAGACCAGTGTACCACGTTCAGGCTGGCGCGCGATCAAGATGGAATGCGCGGCGCGATCCGATTTTTCTAGGCAGAACCTTGCGGGGAAGGGTACAGCGTGTTATTGAAACACCGACTGTAGCCCGTGTTGCATCAGCATCCACATTTGGGTGTGTTTCCAACCGCCTTGAGGTCATTGCAAAACTATATGTTGATTATAGTCCACGAGGGTTCACAATGGCTAGGGTGAGTTTTAAGCGGCGACAAATATTGTAGGGGCGAGGCACGCCTCGCCTTGATTTTCTTTTCTTGGCGTTCTTAGCGACTTGGCGGTTCAATCGTTTTTCTGCATTACTTCCGATGTCAGATACACGTCTTCCAATCCTTCAATCGCGGCTTTCATATCGTGCAACGCTCGCTCGACATATGCGCCGTAGCGCTGACGTTTATCCTTGATCGACTTGTCGAGTTCCGGCAGGATGCCGAAATTGGCCTTCATCGGCTGGAAATGCTTGACCTCCGCGTGCGTGATGTAATGGCACAGCGCGCCGAGCATCGTCGTTTCGGGGATCGTCCACGTCGGCTGACCATTGAGCGTCCGCGCCATATTGAGCGCCGCGACCAATCCCGTCGCCACGTTGCCCATGTAGCCTTCGACTCCGGTGATCTGTCCCGCGAAGAACAGATCAGGTCTCTGCTTGAACGCCAGCGTCGGTTCGAGCAGCACAGGCGAACTGATAAACGTGTTGCGGTGCATCTGCCCGTAGCGCGCGAACTCGGCGTGTTCGAGACCGGGGATCAGGCGCAGCACTTCTTTTTGCTCGCCCCATTTGATGTTGGTCTGGAAGCCGACCAGATTGTACAGGCTGCCCGCGAGGTTATCCTGCCGTAGCTGCACGACGGCATAGGGGCGTCGTCCCGTGCGCGGATCAGTCAGCCCAACCGGGCGCATCGGCCCAAACGCGAGCGCGTCGTGTCCGCGCGATGCGATCTGCTCAATCGGCAAACAACCCTCGAAGAAATGCTCGTCCTCACGCTCGAAATCGCGAAGTTCGATCTTCTCCGCTGCCAGCACCGCCGCGACAAAGCGCTCGTATTCGTCTTTGTTCATCGCGCAGTTGATGTAATCGCCTTCCTCCTCGTCGCCGCGACCATAGCGGCTGGCGCGAAAAGCGATATTCATGTCGATGCTGTCGGCCATCACAATCGGCGCGAGCGCGTCGTAAAAATACAGTTGATCCTGCCCGGTTAGCCGTAAAATGCTCTGCGTCAGCGCGTTTGACGTGAGCGGCCCCGACGCGACAATCGTCGGTGTGTCGGGAATCTCGGTCATTTCCTCGCGGATAATGCGAATGTTTGCGTGATTCATGACTGCATCCGTCACCGACTGCGAAAAGCCGTCGCGGTCAACGGCGAGCGCGCCGCCTGCTGGAACAGCCGCCGCTTCCGCTTTTTCCAGCAGCAGCGAGCGCAGCAGATCAAGCTCGCTTTTCAGCAAGCCCGAAGCGCGATCCGGCAGCTTTGAGCCGAACGAGTTGCTGCACACCAGTTCCGCGAACTGGTCGCTGACGTGCGCGCCCGTCGTTTTCGTCGGGCGCATCTCATAGAGATCAACGTGAAAGCCACGCTCGGCCAACTGCCATGCCGCTTCCGAGCCAGCCAGCCCCGCGCCGATGACAATGACGGATTGGCTCATCGACTCAAATCCTGCGCGAACTGGTAATACTGGCGGATTTTGTCGAGTCCGTCGGCGTTCGTTGGGGCAAGCTGAAGCGCATTTTCGTAGGCTTTGATCGCGTCTTTGTAGCTGCCGAGCGCGAAATACGAATTGCCAAGAATGTTGTAGACGCGGTAATCGCCAACGGCCTGACCATCGGCCTCTGCCGCGTGCAGCATCATCTGAATCGCCCGGACGGAGCGCTCGTAATCGCCGAGTTGATAGAGTGTGCGGGCGATGCGGTAGTGCAGCGAGAGTTCCCAGGGCGTGTACGGGTTGAATTGCAGCGCCGACTGATAGGCATTGACAGCATTCTGAAGCTGCCCTGTAGCGTAATACGCGTCGCCGAGCATCTCGTGAACGCGCGACCACGTGACATCAATGCCGAGCGGCTTCTTACTGATCTGGATGTACTGCTGCAAATGATAGATCACATCTTTCTCGCGGCCTTCGATCAGCGCGAGTGTCTCGGCAGCCGTGAGCAGAGCGTCGGGCAGGCCGACTTTGCCGTCGGCGTTGGCAATGCGAATCGCGGTGGCGGCGGCATCGATGGCGGCATTATAGGTGCGCATTTCGCGCAGAATGCGGCTGCGCAGCGTGTGAACGTGAACCAGCCAGCTTCGATCTTCGTGCGTGGGATAGGTCGAGATTGCTTTGTCGAGGAAGCCGAGGCCATGCACCGCATCGCGATGCTCGTAGAAGGCGACGAAGCCCAGCCGCTCGTAGCAGTAGGCAGCCAGGGCGGGGACGGTGCTGGGCGCGAGCAGGGCTTGTTGAAAGCACTCGACCGCATCATCGACGCGATTTTCGGTTAGCAGCACACGGCCACGTTGATAATGAATCCAGCCGCGATTGTCGTATTGGGGAAACTCAGCAAGGAGGCGATCATAGGCGGCGAGCGCCTGCTCGGTATCGACACGATCCGCGAAACCGACACTGGCGAGTTCGAAGCGGGCGAAATGGCAGTCGCCGAGCAGTTCAAGCGTCAGCGGTGATTCAAACTCGTCAGGTTGCAGGGCGCGAGCGCGTTCCAAATCTTCGAGGGCTTCGTCAACGCGGGCGCTCAACAGGCGAACACGGGCGCGAGTGATCAATAGTTGGGTGCGTTCTGGTACGGAGAGATCGGCGCGCAAATGGCGGGCGATCAGGACTTCGGCGCGTTTGATGTCGCGCTTGTTCAATAACTCATCAACAGTCCGGTCTACGATCATCAGTTATCCGTTAAATGACAGCATTAGAACGTATTATAAGCCGCATACAAAATAAAAGCGCGCCAGACCTTGGTATCGGTGTGGCGCGCTGCAAACGCAAGTCGGGTTTTACACGGCGGCGAGGACAATCGAGGCGTTTTGCCCGCCGAGGCCGAAGCTGTTCGAGAGAATACACTTCAGTCCCTTGAAATCGCGGGCAACGTTGGGCACGTAGTCCAAATCACAAATCGGATCGGGCGTGACGTAATTGATCGTCGGGTGCAGCACGCCTTCGACCAGGCTGTTGACGCAGGCGACGATCTCAATCGCGCCGGACGCGCCGAGCGCGTGTCCCATCATGCTCTTGGTCGAGCTAATCGGGATATTGTAGGCTTGTTCGCCAAACAGCCGCTTGATCGCCAGCGTTTCCATCGCGTCGTTGGCCTGCGTTGAAGTCCCATGCGCGTTGATGTACTGGATGTCCTCGGTGTTGACGTGGGCGTTTTCGAGCGCCCAGCGCATCGAGCGCCACGCGCCGTTGCCGGTCGGATCAAGAGCGGCGATGTGAAAAGCGTCGGACGAGGAGGCGTGACCGAGAATTTCAGCGTAGATGTGCGCGCCGCGCTTGAGGGCATGGCTCAGGCTCTCGATCACGAAGATCGCGCAGCCTTCGCTGAAGACGAAGCCGTTGCGCGTCTTGTCGAATGGGCGGCTGGCGATTTCGGGCGTATCGTTGTAGCCCGTTGCCAGCGCATCCATCGCCTCGAAGCCCGCGATGGCATAATCTTGCAACACGGCTTCGACACCGCCCGTCAGGATCATGTCAGCGCGACCGTTGCGAATGATGTCGCTGGCTTCACCGACTGACTGCGTGCCTGCGGCGCAGGCGGTCGATGGGGCGAGCAGCGGGCCAAAGGCGCGGAAGAAGCGGCTGACATAGTGCCCTGGCATGTTCGGCAGTGAGTTAATCAGTGTGAGCGGGTTCGGCTTGCGATAGCCGGAGGTCTTGTATTTGAAGGTGTTCTGCTCGGCCATTTCGTGCGCGCCGAGCGTCGTGCCAACGACCACGCCGACCCGTTCGCCTTCTTCCTCAATCTTGGCGGAAGTCAGGCCAGCGTCCTCGACCGCCATCGTCGCGGCAGCGACCGCGAAGTGCGAAGCGCGTCCCATCCGGCGAGCTTCCTTCGGCTCGATCCAGTGGGTCGGATCGAAATCGCGCACCTCACCGCCGATTTGCACCGGGCAGTGTTCGACGTTGATCGTCTGAATCCGGCGAATGCCCGATTTTCCGGCCTTGAGGCCATCCCACAGGGTTTTCACGCCACCAAGCGCAGTGACCGCACCCATTCCCGTAATGACGACGCGCGGGCGTCCGTTCCGCAGTAGTTCCATGTGTCTCCAGCGGCTCTCGTGCCGCCTACCTCCTCTCGGTTTCCTCTAGCTCTTTTAACCCCGCCTCAATCGACTCGATGACCCGCCCGGAGACTGCTTTGCGTGCCTGCCCAATGGCGTTTTTGATGGCTTTGTCGTTGGAGCGTCCATGACCAATAATTACAACACCGTTCACCCCCAAAAGGGGTGCGCCACCCACCTCAAATGGATCAACTTGTTTGTAAACCCGTCGAAATGCGCCTTGTGCCAGTAGTCCGCCGACCTTCGAAATCGTGTCGTGCATGATTTCGTCGCGGATCATATTGCCCATTGTGCGCGTCGCCGCTTCGAGGGATTTGAGCAGGATGTTGCCGACAAAGCCGTCGCTGACGACAACATCAGCTTCACCCTTGAGCAAGTCCTTTGGCTCGATGTTGCCGACGAAGTTGACGGGCAGGGTTTGCAGCAGGGCGCTGGCCTCGTGAATCAACTGATTGCCTTTGCCTTCTTCTTCGCCGTTGGAAAGCAGAGCAACTTTAGGATTATCCAGTTTGAGCGAGTTCCGGGCGTAAATTCTGCCCATCAGGGCGAACTGTCCGAGCCATTCGGCTTTCGAGTCGGCATTCGCGCCCACGTCGAGCAGAATGACGGCGCTTTTTCCGACCGCGACAATCGCGCTCAGGGCGGGGCGCTTGACGCCGGGAATACGTCGCAGCGTGAACAGGGTAGCGATGCTCAGGGCTGCGCCCGTATTGCCTGCCGTAACGAACGCATCGGCCTTGCCCTCCTTGACCAGATTCATGCCGACGTGCATGGATGAATTGGGCTTGGCTTTGCCGACAATGCTCGGCTTATCTTCCATCGTAATGGCATCGCTGGCGGGGATAACTTCGAGCTTGAGTCCGGTGGTTTGCTGTTTGGCGAGTTCAGTTTGAATGCGTGCCGCGTCGCCGACGAGGAGAATCGTGTCGCCAAACTCGCGCGCTGCGAGCACCGCCCCGGCGACATCCGGCACAGGGCAGTTGTCACTGCCCATCGCATCGAGCGCGATTCGCATCGTTTTATCCTCTCCGACCAACGCTATTCGGCGCATAATCCTACACGAATTTGCGCGCACGTAAAAGGATTGATACCACTTTGCATATCAGAATTGAGTATGAAAACCTGTTTTACTTGCTTCATCTTGTCTGTTAGCTGTCGATCTGGCACCTTTGGGCCGCATAGCCTGATGTTTCATGCAATCAAGCTTTACACTCGAATTATCCATATTGAGTCAGGAATTTGCCTCCCTACGAAATTTTCGCAAATCACTTTATCGATACCTCGGAAAAGGATTGACATCACTAGGTGCGTGCGTATAATACGCTGGAATATGCGCCCCGGTGGCGGAATGGCATACGCGGCAGGTTGAGGGCCTGTGCCCTTTTGGGCGTGGAGGTTCGAGTCCTCTCCGGGGCAAAACGAGGAACCCACTTTGAACAAGGTGGGTTTTTTAATTGCAAGCGTCTGCGCTTCGTTGTACACTGCAATTGTGCGGGTAACCACACGGGAGACCAATTGCATGAGCAGCAATGAGATGGATTCGGCGCTGTCGCGGGCATTCGCCTTGATCGAGGATGGAAAACTCGACGAGGCGCGGGCAATCCTTGAGCCGATTCTGGCGACAGATCGAAATAACGCAGATGCCTGGTGGGTTTACGCACACGCGGTCGCTACGCCTGAAGAGGGGCGCAACGCGCTGCAAAACGTGCTGCGCATTGCGCCGGACTACCCCGGCGCTGCTGAACTGATGGCAATGGCGCAGAACGAGCAGACCAAAGAAACTGCTCGAACGGCTGCTGCGCCTGCTAAACCAACCATCGCGCCGATAAGCGCAGGGCAGCCTGCCGCTTCCGCGCCGCCGACGCTGCCGGAAACTCACCCCTCTGACCTGGAAGAACCTGATCTCGAACCTGAAGCTATGCCGATCCGCCAGACCGCCGTACCGCCAGCGCGTGGCCTGCCAATTGCGCCGATTCTGGCTGTACTCGTGATTATTATTCTCGTGGTGCTGGTGATTGCGTCGCAGCTTGGCGGTGGTGGAGCGCCACCCACGCCGACACAGGCGGCGATCCTCGTATCGCCTTCTGCGCCGATTCTGGCCGCGACCGAGGCGGTCACGGAAGCGCCGCCAACGGTCACCGCGCTGATGGTCGAGACAACCCCGACGGTTTCGGCCTCGGAGCAGGTTGTTTCCGTGCCAACACTCGCTTCGACTGCTGTGGTTACGTCGAGTCCGCAAACAACCAGCGATTTCACGGCGCTCCGCAGCGCGCTGTCGCAGTTCTCGATTGCTCAAAATGGGATTACCCAAGCGCCGACTTCAGTGGGTAATACGGTTCTGGTGAGCGTTTGCACCGTACCAGGACGCGCGATGCGCAGCCTGCTGCCGCAGGTGATGAACGCGCTCGCTAAACAGGTTGGTACGCTGAATCCAGGCGTTCAGGGTATTGGCGTGCGCATGATCAACTGCGATCAGAATTCGCCCTTGCTGACAGTCGCCGTTGATACCGGGTCAGCCAAGAGTTATGCGCAGGGTAAGCTGACCGATGCGCAGTACGCCGCGCTGTGGAAACCGCAGTAAGCAGCGTTTAGCAGTGAACAGTTCGTGATTGGCGAAAGAAAAAGCGGCTCGTTCGAACGAGCCGCTTTCATTTATTCATGGTAGCCGGGGAGATGAATGGTGAAGCGTGTGCCTTTGCCGACCTTGCTATCGACCTCGATTTTGCCGTGATGCCCCTCGACCACGCTGTAGCAGACGAACAAGCCTAAGCCGGTTCCAGTCGGTTTGGTCGAGAAAAATGGGTCGAATACCTTGTCGAGATTCTCCTTCGGAATGCCGATTCCTGTGTCGATGAACTCGATCACCGCCTGATCATCTTCGGTGTGCGTCTTGATCGTTAGTCTGCCGCCTTTTTCCATGGCCGCTTCCGCGTTGAGCGCCAGGTTCATGAACACGGCTTCCAGTTGATCCTTGCTGCCGAAGACGGGCGGCGTGTCCGCAAATTTGGTTTCAATCTGAACGCGCTCGTGCTCAAAAAATTTCTGGTTGAGCTTGATGATGCCTTCGAGCAGATGCTTCATGTCGAGCGAGCGCAGGTCG
>DASZXN010000701.1:0-3111 GCA_035545875.1 Phototrophicaceae bacterium | reverse complement strand
TGGTTGGGCCCTGTGCACTGGCGGGAACCGCCGCGCCGAAGATGACCGAGGCGCTGAGGACGGCTGCCCCAGCAGCAACGGCGAGAAGACGTTTCGCTTTCATGTGAATCTCCTTAAATCATAAAATCACAGAATCATGTTCGGACATTGGACTGAGCAAATAACTTCGCTGGTCGTCAGTTCAGCAGCACTCCTTAAGAATCGGATTCCGATGCAATCGCCTCGTGATCCACCAGCGCGAACGGCTGCGGATACGCGAATTACTGTGCAGTACTAATGATGAGTTTAATCGGGTTCTCCAAAAATTACGAGTTCCATACCGGGCTGGCTTCAGAGGTATAGTCCACGTCGGAGCCAGAAAATATTCTCTTGGGATCGATCACAGATTTATCGTAGCGGAGAATTTGTGGATTGGCAACCAGCTTGAAATAGGTTCGTCGAATTACACGATTCTTGGATAGACCGGTTCGTACCTATCTGATTTTTCGTAGGGACGCGACAAGTCTCATCCCTACGAAATCCCTATCCAGATGCGTTCTAGAACGTTACAGGCAGCGACTTCAGGCCGCGAATTTCCAGCGAGGGACGCCATTCAAGCATTTCCGTATGCAGGCGCAGATTTGGGCAGCGGCGCAGCAAAGTCGCCAGCGCGATCTCGCCTTCCAGCCGTGCCAGCGGCGCGCCGAGGCAGTAGTGAATCCCTTGTCCGAAAGCGACGTGCTGCGTACTGCCGCTGGCAAGGTTGAGCGTTTCAGGATCAGCTTCGTAAGCCGGATCATGATCAGCGGAGGCAACCGAGAGCAGCAGGTGACTCCCTTTCGGGATACTCACGCCGCCGATTTCCAGATCGACTGAAGCGTAGCGATTGACGAACTGCACCGGGTTGACGTAGCGCAGCAGTTCCTCGACAGCGGGCTTGATGAGCGCCGGGTCGTTCTTGAGTTTCTCGAACTGATCGGGGTGCTGAAGCAGCGCCAGTGTGCCGTTGCCGATCAGGTTGACCGTCGTCTCGTGCCCCGCGACCAGCAGCACGACCAGCGTGGCGATCAGCTCGATTGGATTGAGCTTGTCGCCGTTCTGCTCCACGAAAATCAGTTTGCTGATCAAATCTTCCTGCGGGTTCTGAGTCTTTTGCTGCACCAGCCTGAACAGATATTGGGTCAATTCCTGCAATTCGGGGATCATGACGCGGGTTTCGCTCGACAGCGCTCCCGACGCAATCAACGCGCTCGACCACGCGCGGAAGCGATCCTCATCGGCGGTGGGCACGCCGAGCATCTCGCAGATCACCGTGATTGGCAGCGGAAACGCATAAGCCGCGATCAAATCCATCTCGCCCTGCCCTTGCACGGCATCGAGCAGCTTATCGGCAATCTCCTGAATGTGGCTGCGCATCTGGTTGACCAGCTTGGGGGTGAACGCCTCGTGTGCCAGCGCGCGCAGGCGCGTGTGTTCCGGCGGATCGGCCTTGAGCATATTGGCGTGATACATTGGATCGACCGGGGCAGTCTCGTGGCGAACGTTGCTGATGTTCTTGAACAGCCGCCCATCCTTGAGCGCCGCCTGAACATCGGCATAGCGCGTAACGAAGTAAACTTCCGCCCCATCGGGCAGATGCGTCTTGTAAACGGGTGTTTCCGCCCTGATGTCCGACAGAATTCCATAGGGATTGTCGGCGTAATGCGGCTGAAGAAACAGACTATCGACCATTAAAGCTCATCCTTCTTGATAGATATACGCTTCGTTCCTGGAAATTAGCCTGAACGACACGGGCGCGGCGTGCCTCGCCCCTACAACTGTGTTGTTCGGAAATCGTCGTTTTGAGTTTTTACTCAGCACGCATTTCTCGTTATGCGCTATTTCTCTGCTCAATCCTCGAACTGTGGCAGCCATTGCGCCTGCGCTTCGAGCATCTCATCGACCAGTGCGTGAATCTGCGGCAGGGTACAAACCGCCGCCGTCAGCGGATCCATCGAGACGGCATAATGCACCGCATCCCGGTCGCCGTAGAGCGAGGCTTCAACCGTCAATTCCTGCACGTTGATATTCGAGCGATTGAGCGCCGCCAACTGCGTCGGCAGATCACCGACCACTGTCCCCTGTACGTTGTTGCCATCGACCAGACACGGAACCTCGACACAGCAGCCATCAGGCAGATTAGTGATCAGCCCGGTATTCGGCACGTTGCCGTTGATGCGCGCGGGAGTGTTGGTCTCGACGGCTTCGAGGATGTACGAACCGTACTCGTGCGTGCGCTCGGTCGGCAAATCCTTCGTGCCTTCGATCAGCGCTTGAAAATCCTGCTCGGCCAGATGCTCGCGCTCGCGGCAGTGGCGCAGATAGCCGCCCGTGTTGCCGTAGTCGAACCAGCCATCGTTTTTGTTCTTGAAGCGCGGCGAGAGTTCGCCCTTGATCATCTCCGGCGATTTGCGGAAGTACGGTACGTATTCGCTGGCATGGCCGGACGACTCGGTGACGAAGTAGCCGAAATACTTCATCAGATCGGTGCGCACAGGTTCTTCGCCGATTACGTCCTCGCGCTCAAGCGCGTCCCAGATTTGCGGGTAAACGTCCTGCATCTTCTGGCGAAATTCGAGGAAAAACGCCTGATGGTTGATGCCCGCGCACAGGAACGACACCTCGTCGTAAGGCACGCCGATCCAGCGCGCCAGCATCTCCGAGGTTCCCTGAACGCTGTGGCAGAGGCCGACGTGCGGTCGCCCCGTGCCATCGGCGACCGCCCAACAGTTGATCGCCATCGGGTTGACGTAGTTGAGCAGCAGCGCGTCCGGCGCAGCATCGTCCATGTCGTCGCACAGGTCGAGCAGCACCGGGATCGTGCGCAGCCCGCGAAAGACGCCGCCCGGCCCCAGCGTATCGCCGACACACTGTTCGACGCCGTATTTGCGCGGGATGTCGATGTCAAGCTGGTAAGCGTCCAGCCCGCCCTGCTGAAAGGTCGTAATCACGTAGCGCGCGCCACGTACCGCTTCACGCCGATCCATCGTCGCTTCAACCGTCGCCTTCAGCCCACGCCGATCAATCAACGCCTGCACCAGTCGGCGGCTGCGTTCGAGCCGAACGGGATCAATGTCCATCAACGAGATCGTG
>DASZXN010000700.1:0-10444 GCA_035545875.1 Phototrophicaceae bacterium | reverse complement strand
TGATTGGGCGCGCTTCGATCAACTTGAGCTTGGCGTTCGTGCCCTCGTGAAACAACCGTTTGCCCGCGCCGATCACGACTGGATAGACGAGCAGACGCACGGTATCGACCAGATCGTTCTGGATGAGCGTTTGCACGAGCTTGCCGCTGCCGTGAACGACGATGTTGGGGCCGTCCTGCTGCCTGAGCTGACGGATTTGCGTGATGGCATCGCCTTTGATGATGACGGAGTTGTTCCATTCGGCCTTGTCGAGCGTATTGGAGACAACGTATTTGCGCGTGCTGTTGAAATAGGGCGCGCCTTCATCCTTGCTGTTCGGCCAGGCCTGCGCGAAACCTTCATAGGTCACGCGACCAAGCAGCATGTCTTCGCCCGCCGAGGTTTCCTCGGCCTTGAAGCGAGCGGTCTGTTCATTCCAGTACGGGAACGTCCAGGCCGGGTTTTCGATCACGCCGTCGAGCGAGGCGAATTCAGTGACGATAATCTTGCGCATATTCAATCTCCTTCATGTGCTGCTTGCCTTGATACTTTCAGGATAGCCCGGATCAAGGCGCAGGTATTGAACGATTACGTCACCTGTTATGAGATACGAATATTGAGAATTTGGCCGGGAGTTTGACCGACGTAGCGCCTGAGCGCGCGCGTCAGGTGCGGCTGATCGGCGTAGCCAGCCTGCTCGACCGTATCGAGGATCGGGACGCCGCGCGCCAGTAAACCGGAGGCGCGCAGCGCCCGCTCGATCTGCACGACCGTACTGTGACTCAGCCCGGTCGCCTGCGCGAAGCGGCGCTGCACGGTGCGCAGCGACAGTTCTTTGACCTTGATCTGCCCCCGCAGCGCGGCATCGACCAACGGCTCACGCGCCAGCAACCCCGCTCGCGTCAGCCGCGCGACGAAGGTATCGGCGTTTTCGAAAGTGGGGAATTCCCAGGCCGAGCCGTTCAGCCAGAAGGCGCGACTGTTGGCACCGGGCAGGTTGATCGGGGCATCGACCAACCCCGACGCCGGGAAAATCGGCATGAACGTGCCGAGCTTGAAGGTGATGCCGAGAAATTCGGCGTCCGGTGGAATCGGCGCGGGGGTGGCGACCGTTTCCGGCCCGCGCACGGTCATGGTCGTCCTGCCCATCATCCTGGTGATGACCATCTCCCAGTGGGTCGCGGCGACCGAGGTGAAATTGCCCGCCCGCTCGCTCTGGGTGTACCAGATCGATTCGACAAACGGCGAGTCCGACAGCCGTCCCTGAAAAACCATCTTCCCGTCGAGGGTCAGGTTGGGGTTGGTCTGCTCGTAAGCTCCGTCGGAAGCGTGCTCGTCAAAGTCCAAATTCATGTCGCTGACCTCAATAAATCAGGTGTGTTTGGGCGTTGTGCAACCCTGGGTTGTCTTGAACGCCCCTACAAAAATTGATCGGCTTCATTTTTCACCAGCGCTACCCGCGAACTTCAGCCCGTGAGCGGCCAGCGCCTCGCGCAGTTCGCGCAGCGCTTTTGGCCCCATACCGTGCAGCTTGGCGATCTCGGCTTCGCGCTTCGTCGTCAGTTGATCGAGGCGCGTGATCCCTGCTCCGGCCAGCGCGCGCTGGGCAGGCGCGGACATTTTCGGCAGATCGGTTGCGGGTTGTTCCGGCTGCTGGGTCATAAATTCCGCTTATGCGGGCGCGTAATGCGTTTCCATCACGCCGCCCGGATAGGTGAGGGAACTCAACAGTTTCAGCTTAACGGGCGTGCTCAGGTCGTCAAACAGACGCACGCCGTTGCCAAGCGCCACCGGGTTGATCAGCAGGCGAAAGTCATCGATCAGGCCGCGCTGCGCCAGCGCCGAGACGATCTTCGAACTGCCGATGATCACGATGTCTTTGCCGGGCTGCTGTTTCAGTTTCATCACTTCCGCGCCGATCTCGCCAGGTGCGATGGTGGCATTATTCCATTTGCCCCAGGTCGCCTGTTGCAGCGTTTTCGAGAGAACAACTTTGGGGATGGTATTCATTTTCGCGGCGAGAAACTCGTCGTCGGTCGCAAACGGCCAGTAAGCTGAAATAATCTCGTAGGTGACGCGACCGAGAAGGATCGTATCGGCGTGATCGAGCAGATCACCAGTGGCCTGTTCCTGTTCGGGCGGGCTGTGACTCCAGCCCAGATCGCCGCTGGTGTCCGCCATAAAGCCGTCAAGAGTCATGAAGATTGAGGCAATCAGTTTACGCATAAGCTCCTATTCTTTCGTATAACGCAGGATAGTCACGCCGTTCGGGAAGTGATCTTCGCGCAGCAGCTTGAGCTTGAGCGGCGTCCAGCCCTGAAAGAGCGGCGTGCCACCCCCCAAAACGAGTGGGTGAATCAGCAGACGATACTCGTCGATCAAATCCAGTTCGTGGAAGGCCTTGACAATGCCCGCGCCCGCGAAGATCACCAGATCGCCCGCGTACTGCTGCCTGAGCGCCGCGACTGCTGCGGGGATGTGATCCTTGACGAGGTGCGGGGCAGGCCAACTGCCCCACTCGACCCGTTCGAGCGTGCGCGAAAAGACGACTTTCGGCAGGCGGTTGAGACGATCCGCCGAATCCCCGGTCGCCTGCGGCCAGTAAGCAAGGAACAGTTCGTAAGTGCGGCGGCCTAAAAGCAGCGCGGCGGCAGCAGCGAGCGTGTCCGCGCCGTACTGCTGCATCTCCGGGTCGCCGAGGAACCAGTTGGTATCGCCGTTCGGCCCGTTGATATAGCCGTCGAGCGAGATAAACGTCGAGACGATGACTTTTCCCACAGTAGTTCCTCGCGTTGCTCAACTTCATAATTCGGTGCTGCTAGTCCGACAGTCGTTCGGCGAGGCCGGGTTCGGGCGCTCGACGGACAATCACCTGCGGCGTTTGATGCCAGTTCGCGCAGGCTTTGAGCATGGCCTTCAACTCCGCGACCATCGCATCATCGACCGTCACGCCCGGTTCGAGGTGCAGCGCCTTGATCTCGAAAATACCCTCTTTGCGGTGCGCTTTGGGATCGAGGCGACCGATCAAGCGGTTGCGATACAGGATTGGCAGGGTGAAGTAGCCGTAGATACGTTTGGACGCGGGCGTATAGCACTCGATTTGGTAGGTAAAGTCGAACAATTCCTGTGCCCGCGCGCGATCCCAGACGATGGGATCAAATGGGGAGAGCAGCATCGTCCTGGAAACGGGAATCTGGCCTTTGGCCGCCGCGTCAACCGTCCTTCGCTGATCGGGGTGGAAATAGCCGGGCGCGTCCCAGCCTTCGACCCGCACGGTTTGAAGCTGCCCGCCGTCCGCTAACCGCTGGATCGCCTGCTGCGCATCCTTCCTGTACATGCGGAAATAATCGGCGATCCACTCCGCTTTGGTCACGCCGAGCGCCTTGACCGCATTGAGCACGGACACGTCGTGAACTTCCTCCAGTGACAGCGCCCGCGCATCGTCCCAATCAGGCAGGACACGTTCCGGCAGATCGTAATGGCGCTGAAAATTATGGCGCTTGGCGACCATCAGATCGCCGCGCATGAACAAGCCTTCGAGCGCCGTCTTCTCGTCCTTCCAGTTCCACCAGCCGCCGGGAAGCCCATCGGTGCGCTCAAAATCGGCGGAGCGTACTGCGCCGTGTGCGCGGATATGCGTCATCAGCTTATCGACCAGTTCGGCGTGATCCTCCAGCCAGGCATTCCAGCGATTTTCCTGCCACGTCAGCCGATTGAGCATGAAGCGACGGTAGAGCGGATAATCCTCGATGGGCAGGAAGCAGGCGGCGTGCGACCAGTATTCGAACAGCGCGCCTTCCGCCAGCAGATCGTCCAGCCAGCGCGGATCGTAAGTACCGAGGCGGCTCCACAGCACGAAATAGGGGCTGCGCGCGACTACGCTGATCGTGTCGATCTGTAAAACGTGCATCTGGCGGATGATCCGGCGCACGTCAGCTTTGGTCGCCGCTTTCGGATCGCCTTGCTCAAGCCCCTGCGCGGCGATCAGCAGCCCGCGCACGGCTTCCTGCGAGAGAATTTTGGATTTGGTCGGCATCGACACTACGCCTGAGTTTCGAGAAAGACACAGTAACGCCGATTATAACTCACTGGAACTTTTGTTCGCCAGTGAAAGTGTAAAATTCGCCGCTGACTTTCGAACAAATGAGCGTTCATCTATAATGGGGATGAGACGCGGATAGATCAAGGCTCAGGAATGCAGCTTTCACTCTTTCAGGAAACCGTTGAAGTCGATGCGGCGGCGCTGGCAGACTGCCTCAAGGCTGAAGTCGTCGCCGTCGATCTGGAAACCGAGACGCGCTGGCCGGGGATTGGCCCGAAGCTCGATTACGGCCTGAGCTATCCGGCGGCGGTGACGACGATTGCGCTCGCGTGGGAAGCCGGGAACGTCATCCAGACGACCGCGCTGGCCGCGCCGTTTGACGAGCGTGTGCTGGCTTTCCTCAAAACGCTGATCGCGCGCCCGGCGCTGTTCGTCGCGCACAACGCCGTGTTCGACTTCCGCCAGTTGAGCAAGCTGGTCGATGGCGACATCCCGGAGCGCGTTTGGGATACGCAGTCGATGGCGCGGCTGCTCCATCCGGCGGTCAACGTCAGCTACAGCCTGCTCTCGGTCGCGGCGATGCTGCACGTTCCCTTCGACGATCATCAGGCGGCGATGAAGGGTCAGCGCGGCAAGCTGCATACGTTACCCATCGAGCAAACGCTCGAATACGCGCAGGACGACGCGCGCGTCGCGCTGCAAATCTACCAGAAACAGCGTCAGCTTCCCGCGAAAGATGACCTGATCGACTGGGAATGTCGGGCGCTGCGCGAATACTGCCGCATGGCCGCGCAGGGTATCCGGCTGAACGCGCCGTTTGTCGAGCAGCGTTTGCGCGAATTGAACGAGCAGCGCGAAGCGATCAGCGCTCGGCTGCGCGCCGACGGCCTGTATACACCCGGCAGTTCGCAGGCGCGAGCGCAGTACCTCTACGAGCAGAAGGGGATTCCGCTGCCCAAATGGAGCGACGAGACCCACTTCTATTTCACGTGGGCAGGGCGTAAACGCCTGACGGCCAATCCCGGCTCGCAAGTCGAGCTATCGGACTTAAGCACGCGCTCGGATGTGGTCGAGGCTTACGTCGAGGAAAGCAGTCCGTATGCCGAGCCGCTCAGGGATTTGGCGGCGTTCATGGAAATCGACTGGCTGATCTCGGCGCTCAAGGGCTTGCAGGATCACGCCGCGCTCGATGGTCGGCTGCACAGTCTGGTCACGGTGGCAACGGAGAGCGGTCGGCGCGCATCGAGCTACCCGCACATGCAGAACTGGAAAATGCCCGCGATGGCGGGCGTAGCCATCGGCGACGAAGGCTGCACGCTGGTCGAAATCGACTACAGCAACGCCGAGAACGTCATGGCGGCGTTTATCGCTTCGGACAGCAATCTGGCGGCGGCCTGTGTCGCCGAAGATTTCCACTCGACGATGGCGGCGCAGTATTTCGGCTCGGACTGGACGAATGCCGACGACAAGGAACGCAAGCGGCTGCGCAATCTGGCGAAGAAGATCACCTACGGCACGGCCTACGGCATGGGCGCGGAACGCCTGGGTCACAGTATCGGCGTCAGCACCGACGAGGCGCAGCGCGTGATTCGCGCCAAAGACCGGGCTTTCGCGCAGGTTACGCGGACGCGCGAAGCCGCCAAGCGCCAAGCCCGCGACACGCAGATGCTCGATCTGTGGACGGGGCGTCCGGTGGCCGTGCCGACGGCGTTTGTTGCCTGGAACTTCGTCTGTCAGGGCGGCGTGAGCGAAGTCCTCAAGCGCGCGATTGTCGTGCTGTCGGAGACGTATCGCGCCAAAGGGATGCGCTCGCGGGTCGCGCTCGACATGCACGACGCGCTGATCCTCGAAATCGCGCACGCCGAATGGGACGAGGCGCTCGCTTTAGCGACCCACATCATGACCACGATCACGCCCGAAGCGGACAATCAAAAGACCAACCCGCCGATCCGCTGGCGGGCCGAGCCGAAGCTCGACGAAAACCGCAAGAAGTGGGGCGCGCAGCAGTGGCATCCCTGAAGCGTAATTGCGGCGTTCAAGATTCTTTGTAGGGACGCGATTTATCGCGTCCGCGCTCCTGTATCAACGGACGAGACTTGTCTCGTCCCTACGAAATCATCATATTGATGTTGCCCCTCCCTTCGTGTTACCATCGTTCCCAGCGGACAACCTCATCGAGCGGCTTGCGCCCGCCCATTTTCGCGTTGACCCAATCCGCCGCCGGATAGCCGAACGAGAGCGCGCAGTAGACGGTCTGGTCTGCCGGGATGCCGAGCAGCGCCTTGACCTGATCCTCTGGATAAATCGCCGCGATCACTGAGCCGACGCCCAAATCCCAGGCGGCAAGCTGCAAATACGACGACGCCTGACCGAGATCGAAGCTGTTCCAATCGCTGTGCTGCGCGCCGACCAGCACGACCGCGAAGTTCGCGCCCGCCAGATGTCCGGCAAACGTGCCAAGTTTGGACAGCGCCACCAGCGTCTCACGCTTCCGAATGACCACGAACTGCCAGGGCTGCGTGTTCTTGGACGACTGCGAGCGCCGTCCCGCATCGAGAATCTGGCGGATCACGTCATCCGGCACAGCTTGATCGCTGAATTTGCGCACGGCATGTTTGCTGCGAATCGCTTCCTGTACGTTCATGTTTATTCCCCTTTGTCGAGTAGGGCGCGGCACGCCGCGCCCCTACACAAATCGTTATCTATAGCGGCATATTTTAAATTCAGCACGCGGCATTCAACACTTACTTTTTCACCGCCGCCAGCAGTTCGTCGCGGGTGGTGATGCCGCGCATCGTTTCGATCCAGGCGAAATTGGATGAGCTTTGATCCTTGATCGCCTGCACCGCCGGGCCAATCGGATCGCTGCCGCCTTCACCCGGCGCGGCGCTCTGATAGCCGCCGTAGAAAGCAAAATAGGCCTGATTGAGCTTGCGAATCTCGTAGCCGTGCGCGACAAAGACCTCGCGCTGCTGCTCCATGTAGGCTTCTGCCTGATCGACTTTGCCCTGCGCCAATAACTGATCGACGGTAATTCGGGTGGTGTTCATAGTCGCGCCGAAATCGAAGGCGTTCGGATCGGACGCGGGCAGCGAGCTGGTCGTGGTCGTCGTAGACGATTCGGTCGGCGCGGCCTGGGGCGCGAGTTCGGGGTAATACTGCTTGAGCACGAGCGTCTCCATCGTCTGACCGAACAGATCGGCGGTCGATTCGTTGATGATGCGCGTCTCGTTATCGAAGCCGTAGTCGAAGCCGAGCGGGAAGAAGAACAGGTAATGGTGCATCCACTCGTGCGCGAAGGTCTGGATGGCGAAGGGGATCGAACTGGTTTCGAGGATCATCGCCGGATAAAGGGCAATCCCGCCAAGCGGCACGATCAGCGACGAGACGTTCAACTGCTTGTCGATCTGGTCTTCGAGCGCATCCATCTGATCGACTGTCATCGGGTTGAGGTTGATCGACACGTCGAACTCGATTTTGTCACGCGGCGACACGACGAGCAGATTGGGAACCTGCGTGAAGTGCATCGAGATCGGCGGTAAAAGCTGCCCGCCCAAGCCAAAGCCCTGCTTGACCAGCACCGCCGCGACCTGCCCTTCGAGGATCGATTCGGCTAGCGGCTGGCGGCTCGCCAGATCAGCGCGGAGGGTGGTATCCTGAGCGCGCACAGCGGCGGAGGCCGTCGCCGGGTCTGTGACACTCGGATCCGCGTAGATGTTGTTGATCTGCACCTCAAGCTGCTGCGCGTGACCGAGATCGTTCATGTAGGCGCGGACGTAATTCGAGCGATCCGCCTCAGTCATGAACGGCTGGACACCGTATAACTCCTGATCGACCTTCCCGGCAAGCGCGTTGACCTCCCATTTGACGTAATCGAACTGCTCGTTGCGAGCGATGACCGCGACCTGCGTCCACTCGTCGCCGAGCGGGAGTGTTGAGTAGTTGAGGATGTAGAGCATGATCACGATGCCGATGACCGAGAGGATCACGCGGCGGACGAAGCGCAGCACGCGCCCGATTGTCTGCAACGGCTTTTACCCTATGCTTTTGTCAGCGAACTGCATTATTGTAATACACATCGGCCCGGAGTTCGGTGAGGAGGAACTGTGAATTACCAACAACGCCTGCTGGATCGGCTCGACGCGATAGGCGCGGCGCTGGCGGCGAGCGGCAAGGCGCTGGCGCTGCTGGCGCTCGGCTCGGTCGGCGTCGAAACCAACCGCATCGATCAGTATTCCGATCTCGACTTTTTCGTGATCGTCCAGCCCAATCACAAGCAGGAGTTCATCGAGCATCTCGACTGGATGGTGGCTGGCGCTGCGCCGATTGCCTTCTCGTTTCAAAATACGAATGACGGCTGCAAAGTTCTCTACGAAGACGGCATTTACGCCGAGTTCGCCGTGTTTGAGCCGCGCGAACTCGAAGCGATTCCGTTCGCGCCGAGCCGGGTCGTCTGGAAAAGCGCTGAGTTCGACGAACGGCTGGCGATCCCGCGCGTGCGCACCCCTTACAAATATTCGCTCGATTGGCTGCTCGGCGAGGCGCTGACTCAGCTTTACGTCGGCCTGACGCGCTATCGGCGCGGCGAGAAGCTGATCGCCCAGCGCTTGATCGAATATCACGCCGTCGATCAGATCATCCGGCTCGCGCCTTATATCGAGGCGGATCAGCCTGATTTGCGCGATCCATTTTCGCCGGAGCGCCGCTTCGAGCAGCGCTTCCCCGGCATCGCCGCGCGCCTGCCGGAATTCATGCAGGGCTACGAGAAATGTCCTGAGTCAGCGCGGGCGCTTCTGGCGTTTCTCGAAGCGCATTTCGAGGTCAACGCGGCGCTCAAGGCGAAGATTGTCGAGTTGATTTGAGGAATAACCCGTTGGTTGAGGCTGCCTATCGGGGCAGACACGCAGGTCTGCCCCGATACGTTCAAATTGCCGCTGATAGCCAAAGCAGCGCTAGACGCTGGTTTGGAGGTACTGTGCCAGTTCGCTGATGCGGAAGGCGGCTTCGCTCTGGACGCGGACGCTGAACAGGTAACGCGCGTCCTGCTCGACGGGCGCGATCTCGACGGAATCCGAGGCGTAGACCTCGGTAAAGACGCTGCGCAGATCGTCCTTGACCGCTGCGAAGGTTTCCGGCGTGTTCGGGAACTGCAAACGATCCGGGAAGCGCACCTCGATCTCGCCCGCGCTGAAACGGGGTTTCGGGTTCAAGGACGCCTCGGTTTCGAGGAGCTGCGCGGCGGCCAGCGCGAGGCGCAGCGAACTGCGCAACTGCGTCTTGAAATGGGCTTCGGGGCTGTGCTTGCGCGTGAAGAGCAGGCCGAGCCGTCCGCCGCTGTTGTCGATGGCGTAGTCGGCGTCAAAGCCGATCAGGACGACGGCTGGCCCCTGAAAAACGTGACGATAATCAGCTACGTCGATCAACTGACCTTCGAGCGTCTTGTCCTGAATCCAGCGCTGAAACAAGGCCGAAACCACCGAATTGTCAATCGACTTCGGGTTGGCGACGAACAGCTTAATCTGAAGGCGCGATGGGAGTGCGGGCATCCGAGTTTCTCCTAACTCACAATCGCGCCGTTGACGCGGGCTTCGCAGCTATGGGTCGCCTCGATGAACAACTGCGCTTCTTCGAGCAGACGGCGGGCGGAATCGGCGTCCGGGTTGGGGTTCGGGTGGTCGTGGCGATCAAACAGGAACTGCGCGAACTTGCCGCCCGCGAACGGATCGAAGAAGAGTTTGGTGTCAAAGAAGCGGGTGCGGAACTCGGAAATAATCCGGTCGGGATCGTCGTTCAGGTCGAGGTAGCCTGTGCGGACGAGCGCCCGCGCCGCGCCGAGCATCGACTGGTAAGCGAGCGCGTCGGCTTTGGCATAGTCGCCGTCATCGAGCGCGAGCAGACCATCAAAGTGACGGGCTTCGGCCTTCGTGATCTCCATCGAGAAGAGCGAGACGACTTCGCCCGCGCACTCGCCGACGCCAATGTCGCCGAGTGAGTATTCGCGCGTATCTTTCCAGTCGGTGTAGTAGGCGGGATCAGTCTCGTAGGCCGGGACGTTCTGGAACGGCTCGATCATGGCGCGAACTTCTTTCTTGCCGAGCCGCCCGATCCATGCCTGAAAGCTCTCGCCCTCACCGCGCTCATTGGCGAAGCGGTTGGTGATGGCTTCGAGGACTTCGGGCACACGCTTCGAGGGAACCGCGCCGACCGCCACGCCGTAGCTGCCGCCGTTGTCCTTCCACTTGCCGCCGAGAACGAGTTGGAAATGCGGCACGAGGTAGTTGCCGGAGCGACGGCTGTTGCCGAAGAAGCCAATGTCGGCGATGTGATGCTGGCCGCACGAGTTGAAGCAGCCGCTCACCTTGATTTTGAGTTCGCGGACGGCGGGCGGCAGATTGGGCAGCTTGACCGTGAGTTCCTGACGCA
>DASZXN010000699.1:0-9356 GCA_035545875.1 Phototrophicaceae bacterium | reverse complement strand
AAGGAATACAGCGATGGCTCATCGCGCTATTTCTTCGGCATCCCTACCGATCACTCGTCGGTGCTGTACTGGGGCTTCGGCGCATGGCTCAACGGCTGGGGCGTGCAGTTCTGGGACGACGCTCAGGAACGCTTCGTCGCTCACGAGAACGACAACGCCGTCAAAGCCTTCCAGTGGCTGCTCGACGCGCAGAACACCGACAAGATTCTCATCCCCAGCCTGCCCAAGTGGTCGGACGTGGACAATTTCTACTGGAACCTGAACGCCGCCATGCGCATCCAGTGGCCGGGTATTCAGGCTGAACTGGAAACGGCGCAGGCAGCGGGACAGGCGCAGAAGGATTTCCAGATCGTGCTGGCCGGACATCCGCATACGAAGGACGTTGGCCCGTTCATCACCAACAATCCACCCGTTCAGTACACGCTTGGTCGCAGCAACGACGAGTCGATCCGCGAAGCCGCCTTCACCTTCGCCAACTGGCTCGCCACCGACGACTCGAACGCGACGGGTTGGTTCGTCAACGGCTTCTTCCCGGCGACCAAATCCGGCTTGGCGGCTGTCGCCAATCATCCCTTCGCCGCCGACCCGAACCGCAAATGGGTGCTCAACGATTATCTGGTAAACTACAAACCCGGCTTCGCGGGGGGCAACTGGAACCCCAGTTTCAACGCGCACACGGCGCAGGTATTCAACTCGCTCAACCCGTTCGATTTCTTCATGCAGGAATTCCAGTCGCTCCTGCTTGGTCAGAAAGCGCCCGCCGATATGCTGCAAGAGATCGCGCAGAAGGTCAACGGTGCGCTCGGCGTAAAAATTTAAAGCATAACTTGAGTGTTGAGCGAGCTGCTTTCGCTCAACACTCCTTACTCGGATATTGTTTTGGCGCTCAATCACCATGCAAACACTCAGACGGCAGGAAACGCCCATCATCGCCAGCCCGCGCACCCCCTGGCTGGTGAAGCTTCGCCACGAACTGCGCCGCAGCAATAAATGGGGCTACGTCTTTATCGCGCCCTTGCTGCTCGATTTTCTGATTTTCACCGTCTATCTGGTGTTCCGCGTTGGCACGATGGCCTTTCAGAGCGTCGCCTTCGGGCAAACGACCTGGGTCGGCTTGCAGCAGTTTCAAGCCGTGCTCGGAGACTCCGATTTCTGGAACGCCATGAAGAACACGACCGTCTACACGCTGGCCGTCGTTCCCGGCGAACTGTTCGTCGCGCTGATCTTGGCCGAGTTCATTTATCGGCGCAGCCCGCGCATCCAGGTCTTTTACAAGAGCGCTTATTATCTGCCAGTCGTCGTCTCGACCGTCGTCCTCTCGATTGTCTGGACGTGGATTTACCAGCCTTTCAGCGGCATCCTCAATTACGCGGTCAGTATTGTCGGCGCAAAGCCGAACAACTGGCTCGGCAATCCGCAAACTGCCATGCTCGCCATCATCGCCATGACCATCATCAGCGGCATTGGCACGCCCGTCGTCTTTATCACGGCGGCGATGGGCGGCATCCCGACCGAACTCTACGACGCCGCGCAGATCGACGGCGCGAGCGACTGGGTGCGCTTCTGGCGCGTGACGGTGCCGCTCTTGCGCCCGACCATCCTTTATCTTTCGGTCGTCGGCTTCATCGGCACGTTTCAGGTCTTTGAGCAAATTTACGTCATGACCCAGGGCGGCCCCGGCTATCCCGGCGCGACGGAGACGGTCGGCTACCTGATTTACGCTTCCGCCTTCACCGCCTTCGATTTCGGCAAGGCGGCGGCGCAGTCGGTCATTCTCTTTTTCGCTATCCTGATCTTTTCGATTGCCCAGTTCCGTATATTTGCCGCCGACGTGGAGTATTAGGCTGACCAACATGGCGCGATCCGCAACCCAACTGCCTCGTCCACACCGCCAATGGCAGCTCGAGGATGTCTTTACCTTCGTCGGCTACGTCATCCTGACCCTCTGGGCGCTGCTGGCGCTCTTCCCGCTCTACTGGATGATCAAGAACAGCCTTGAGCCGAATCAACTGCTTTCGATCTGGCCGCCGCGCATCCTGCCCAACTGGGACAGGCTCACGCTCGACAACTATCTGGCGCTCTTGCAGCGCTTTCCGCTGCCGCGCTGGTTCTTCAACAGTATCTTCGTCGCCGTGACGCGCACGGCAGGCGCGGTCTTTTTCGGCTCGCTCTCCGGCTACGCCTTCGCCAAGCTCAAGTTTTTTGGCCGTGAAACGATTTTCTGGACGCTGATGGCGGTTCTCATGCTGCCCAGCTTCATCCTGATCATCCCGCAGTACCAGATCATTCAGGCACTTGGCATGTACGACACTTTCTGGGCGCTGATTTTGCCGGGGCTGTCCGGCGGCGTCTGGTCGATGTTCCTGATGCGCCAGTTCATGCGCACCTTGCCCACCGACCTGATCGAGAGTGCGCGTGTTGATGGCGCGGGCGAATTCACGATTTTCTGGCGCGTGATCGCGCCGCTGGCGAAGCCCGGCATGGCGGTGCTGGCGATTTTCCAGTTCATCGGCAACTGGAACAGCTTCGTCTGGCCGCTCATCGCCACCAGCGACAAGCTCATGCGCACGCTGCCGGTCGGCCTCAGTCTGCTCGTCAACCCGGTTGATACCGGGCAGGTCGTCCCAGTCGGCGAAGTTATGGCAGGCGCGACCATCGCCGCTATCCCGATGATCATCGTCTTTCTCTTTTTCCAGCGCTACTTCCTGCGCGGCATCACCATCGGCGCAGTCAAAGGCTAGTTCACATGTGCCTTGCGTCATTCGTCTTATCTGATCTTTTCTCCCCTTTTCTTCGGAGAGAAGTTGGGGGCGGGTTCTGCTTTTCTCCCCTCCCTGAAGTCGGGGAGGGGTCGGGGGTGGAGTCATCAAGCGGGGGTGAGGTGTGACTGACTTTCAAGTCCTGCCGCGCGTCATCCAGCGCGAAACCTCGCTCATCGACGCGACCATCATCTATCCCGCCGTCGATCCGGTATACCGTTCGCTCGCGCAAACGCTGGCGAACGCCATCCAGCAGGCCAGCGGCGAGAAACCGGAGCTTCAGGCCGAAGCCGACCTCATGCCGACGCGCGGCACGCCGCTCGCGGATCGTTACCGTCGGCGCACGCTGATTCTGCTCGGCAACCTGAACACCAATCGCGCTGTGCTGCCGCTCTACGCTCGCTATTTCTGCGCCACTGACGCGACCTATCCCGGCGGCGACGGCTATGATCTGCGCACCATTGTCAATCCCTATGGCACAGGCGCGAACGTCATCCTCGTAGGCGGAAGCAGCGTGCGCGGCGTTCAGCGTGCCGTCGGGCGGCTGATCGACTGTATCGCAGTGGGCATTCGCAAGCTCCCGTTTTTGCTCGACGTGGAGCTTGAACCGTCGCTCGCGCATTTATTGGCTGAATGGCCGGATGCGCCGCTTAAAACGGCGCTCGATCAGGGCATTCGCAAGACGCATCAGCTCAACGAAGACGTGATGAAGCTGATCGGCGCGTATGGCATCATGTACGTCTGGACGGGCGACCGTCATTATGGCGACTGGGCGGCGGAATTGCTCAAAGCCCTCAACGCACAGATGACCGACAGCTACGGCGACTGGCATTATCGCGCCGAGCGGATGCTGTGCGTCATCCCCGGACTGATGGCAGGAGGCTTCCTCGACGCCGCTGAGGTTCTGCGCACCGATCAACTCTTGTTGGGGACGGCGCTCGGCACGGCAGAGATGTGGTGGCGGATGCGCAGCGGCGATCCCCCGCTCGGTCATCGTCATCACGGACGCGGAACCTTCGAGTTTCTGCTGCTGGCACGCTATCTCAAGGAGCAGGCCAATCCAAACGATGGCCTGCGCGCTCAGTGTGATCGCTGGATCGCGGAGACGAGCGCTTATCTCGACGGTCTCGGTCGTGCCGCCACCGACGATCAGGACGACGAAAGCATGTTGACCAACGTCACCACCGTTTTCTGGTATGCGCTCGGCAGCGAAAAGTACGACTTCTTCGAGAGCGGCAACGCCCGCCGCTTCGCCGAACGCGCCCTCGCTCGCCACGATAACTTAGGCGCGAATGCCGGGTCAGGCGGCTACGGCGAATCCTTTCCCGGCGCATACGTCTTGCAGCAGGAGGCAACTGTTCCGCTTGCCGCCAGTGCCTTCTACTACAGCGACGGCGGCCTCAAATGGGTGCTGGAGACCCTACCCAACCTCAAAACGCCGCTGATCTCCGGCTATCAGCAGTTCTCGCCGGTCTTCATGCACATGTTTCACACGGGTGATGAGCTTCCCGCCGTGCCGCTCGATCTATCCGGCATTCGCGTTCTGCCGATCCTGCCCTATCAGCAGCGTATCAGCACGACCCCGCCTGAACATATCGAGCCGCTCGGTCATGCCATCAACGCGCCGGAAACGTGGCGGCGCGGCGAGGGTATCGGCCTCAACCGCCTGCCGCTTGAGCGCGGCTTCGACAAAGTGGTGATGCGCGGCGGCTTCACGCCCGATGCCAGCTATCTGCTCCTGCAAGGCTATCAGGGCGGCTTTCGCTGGCAGGGCTTCATGCAGGCCGCCAACTGTATCATTCGCTTCAGTCAATTCGGGCATATCTTTCTCATCCAGAACACCCAGCGCCATTCGCATTACCAGAAGAACGGCCTCTTTATCAGCGACGGCTTCAACGACACGCCGATTCCGCCGATTGCCGAGTGGATCGCCGCCGCCGATTTTGATCACGTTGGCTTATCCGTGACGCGCCTGAGCGACTTTCACCACGCCGACTGGACGCGCCACATCTTCTGGTCGAAGCGCGGTGATGGCCTGTTCGTCGTCATCGATTCGGCGCGCTTCCAGCAGGACGGTGACTACTCGCTGACCTGCACCTGGCGCACGCCGGGGTATGCCCGCCTGTCTGATCGCTCCTGGGCGACTCAGCAGGGCGATCACACCTTTACGCTGCGCTGGAGCGAATCGCTCTCTGCCACGAGCGGCGAGGAAACGGATCAAGGGAGTGTCCGTCCTTACGTACTCCGCCAGCAGGCTTTCGTCTCCCGCGCTGCCAGTTTCCGACCCATTGAATCGGTCTTTCAAAACCTGTTTTATGTTCGCCCAACGGCTGCTCCCGCCGCCTTTGATCTGCACAAACTGAGCGACACGCAGGCGCTCGTCTCCCTCGACGGTCAGCCCTTCGCCTGGTGCGCCATCGCCAATTCTGAAGGAGACATTCGTGGCTTAGGCATGAGTCTCCACGCCATTTCTGCCTACGTCAGCCGAGACGAAATCGCCATCGCTGGCCTCACGTCGCTCGACTTCTCCAGCGAACACCTCGCCAGCGAGCGACCGCTTCATTTGTCCCTCGATTTCGCTGGCGGCAGCATCACCGCCCGCACCGAAACCGATGCCCCGGCGGATTTGCTCCTCAGCCTAGCTTTCACCGAGAAACTAGCCGCGCTCCTGCGCGATCAACTTGCCAGCCTCCCCGTATCGCCTGCGCCCACCACCGAGAAACCCAAGCCGAAAAGTGATTGGAAGCCGCGCGCCTCGTTCAACGGCTGGTCGCTGCTGCCGAAGCGCATCCGAGCGATGACGGTCGAGGCCAATCCACCGCCGCTCGACGGCTTCCCTGACCAGTTGATCGATACCGTCGTCAACGAAATCCGCCAGACGCGCCAGCAGTGGCCTGCCGCTGAGAGTTACGAAATTACGCTCACCCTGCCCGAAGAAACGGCAATTGATCACGTCACGATTGTCGGGGACAGCCGCATCGACCCAACGCTGCGCACTTTCCACGCGCTGCACGCTGATCTCTCAGTCGAGGCGAGCAGCGACGGTTTCCAGCAGGATATACGCTCGTATCCGGTCGAGGCGGAGGCAGGTGTACTGCGCTATAAGCTCTTCCGCGACCTCGAAGACAGGCTGGAAACGCGCAGCGCGCCTCTCAGAGCCAACGCAGACCAGATTCGTATCCGCGTTCCCGCCCCCGCCGCTGGCACGCCGCTGGTACTTCACGAGATTGAAGTCTATGGCAGCGAACAGGTCGTCCCGCCGATCCAATTCATGCTCACGGCGGATTTGCAGAGCAGCGGTCAACCCACCGCGCTGATTGTCACTGCCGCCAACGAACTGATTGCCCTTTCGGAACGCGGCGATGAACTCTGGCGCGCATACTTCGATGCGCCCGTGACTCACCTCTCAACGCACGATCTCGATGGGCACGGTCAGCGCTCGGTCTGCGTGGGCGTGCTCGGCGGCGAACTGCACATCTTCAGCGCCAGTGGTGAGCTACAGCGCATCCTGCCGATTACGCAGATGTTCCAGCAGCGGCGGGACGCCTTCTTTGGCCGCGTCTACACCATCCACGAGGTACAGGTCTGGCAGCGTGACGCAGACGGACGCGCCGCGCTCGTGATCGGCGGCTACTCGGCGATCTGCTTCCTCGACGCTGATTTTCAGGTCATCGGCCACAGTTGGGCGGACGGCTCGTGGCAGAACAACATCCTCGTCGCGCCGGAATCGGGCGATCTCTGGGTGCGCAGCGGCTGGAATCACGGTATCGGTCTCTACGCAGGCAAGCCCGGCTTCGAGCCGAGCGGCGAAACCGTCACCTTTGGCGGCGTCAGCCAGCCGATGTTCCGCGCCATTCGCCGCGTGATTCCGTTCGTCAACGGCAGCACCGTCGCTTACGAATGGCTTGACGTGAATATTCTCGCCGCCGCAGAAAACGGCGTCGGCCTGCTCTCGACCGAAACGCGCGACTGGCGCTGGCTGATCGAGGGCGGCACGCCGATCACGAGCTGCGTTGCGCTCAACGACGCGGTGATTGTTGGCGGCGCGGACGGCTTTATTGCCGCCTTCGCGCAGGCGGATGGTCGCCCGCTGCGTAAGCTGTGTTTCGGTGCGCCCATCACCGGTTTAGCCGCGCTCGCGGGTGATCGGCTGGCGATGGCAACGCGCCGAGGATTATTTCTGCTCGATGCCGACTGGCAGACCGAGCGCGTTTATGCGCATCCCGTCGCGCGGCTGCTGCGTCTGAGCGACGATAGGTTGATGGCCGCCCGCGAAGATGGCATTCTCGACGTTCTGGAGGTGGATCAATGAGCCGCGAAGTCACGCTTGCCGCTGTCCAGCTTCCCGCCGCGCCAAGCGGAACGACCCTCGCCGAAATCCGCGCCAGCAATTTGAACGCGGCAGAATATTGGCTTGAACAGGCCGGATCACGCGGCGCGGACATCGCCTGTCTGGGCGAAACCTTCAACATTCTCGGCATGAAGCTCACACCGGAAACGCTGCGCTCCGCCATCGACGGTGTACTCGAAGACGCGCTCGAACGCTTCAGCCTTATCGCCCAACGCCATCACATGCACATCATCGCCCCACTCGCCGCGCTGATCGACGGCACGCCGCGCAACGTCGCCCTGATTTTGAACCGCTCCGGCGATCTGGTCGGGACATACTGCAAAGTCCACTGCATTGAGAACGAGCGCGGGTTGGGCATCATCGCGGGGAACGAATGGCCGACCTTCGCGCTCGATTTCGGGCGCGTCGGCGTGCAGATTTGTCACGACAACTCGTTTCCCGAAAGCGCACGCTGCCTCGTGCTCAACGGCGCGGAGATCATCTTCTGGCCGCACACCATGAGCGGCTGGGGCGACGTATTCATGGACGTACTGACACGCGCCCCGGCGATCCACAACGGCATTCACCACATCCCGGTCTGCTTCGGCATCGATCCGGCGCAGGCGTGGCGACCGGGGATGCTGATCGGGCACAGCGGCGTGGTCGCGCCTGACGGCATTATCCTCGCCGACGCGGGACGACAGGTCGGTATCGCCCTCGCCCGCATCGATCTGGACGCGCCGCGCATCGCTCACGACTTCACGCGCTCCGGCGAACACGTCTGGCGCGACGACATGCGTCAGGATCGCCGTCCCGAAACCTATACACCAATTACCCAACCGCAGGAGCAATCATGAGTGCCATCAACGTTGGACTGATCGGCTGTGGCAGCTTCGTCCGCCATACCCATCTGGCGAATATTCTGGCGGACGAGCGCTTTCGCCTGTACGCTGCCGTCGATTTGAACCTTGAGGCGGCGCAAAAAATCGCGGAGGAGAGCGGCGCAGCCTACGCGACCGATGACGTGACGCGCGCGATGAGCGACCCGAATATCGAGATGATTTTCATCTGCACGCCGCATCACAACCACGCCGATCTCTCGATTCAGGCGGCGCAGCACGGCAAGCACATCTACTGTGAGAAGCCAATGGGCTTGAGCGAGGACGAGTGCCGCCGGGTCAGCGAAGCAGTCGAGCAGTCGGGCGTCAAATACATTGGCGGCTACAACCGCGCTGTTGCTCCCTTCACGCTTCAGGCGCGCGACCTCCTCGCGCCGCTCGATGCGCCGATGCTGATCTATCACCGCATGGCCGACTGGAATCCCTACAACGTCGGCTGGCTGATTGACGAGAAACTCAGCGGGTCGCGGATTGTCGGCGAAGGCGGCCATCTGGTCGATATGACCTGCCGCCTGACTGGTCAAAATCCCGTGCGCGTTTATGCCGAAGGTGGCAACTTCGCCGAACCGAGCGTGACCCACGCCGCCGACAGCGGCCTGATCAATCTCGCCTTTCCTGATGGCTCGGCGGGCGTGATCATGCTGTCGAGCATCGGCAGCAACAATTTCCCCAAAGAGGAAATTCAGATCACCTGCGCCAACCACACGATTGCGATCTACGGCTTCGAGCGGATGGTCGTGTGCGGCCCATCCGGGCAGGAGGAGTTTACCCTGCCCGCGCAGGACAAGGGGCTAAAAGCCATGTTCGATCTGGCATGGCGCGTCGTCCGCGAAGGCGAGCCGTCGCCGATTGGCCTGCGCGAAGCCTGGCGCGCCACGCGAGCGACGCTTGCCGCCGCCCGGTCGATCCGCACGCATCAAGTGATCGACGTGCAGCCGATTGAGGTCGCCTGATGAGCGACTTTCCCGAACAGATCGAGACGGTCGCAGCGCTCGACGAGGTGCTGACACGCCCGCAGCCCGCGCTGATCGAGTTCGTCAGGACGCTGACCAGCCCGCTCGTCATCCTCGGCGCGAGCGGCAAGATGGGGCCGACGCTGGCGGTACTCGCGCGGCGCGCGGCAGAGGCAGCAGGCCACAAGCTCGACATTATCGCCGTCAGCCGCTTCAGCGATGCGCGCTCACATGATTGGCTGGAAGCGCGCGGCATCCAGACGATTTCCTGCGATCTGTTCGACCGTGACTCGCTCAAGATGCTGCCCGACAGCGACAACGTGATCTACATGGTCGGGCTGAAGTTCGGCACGTCGAGCAATCCAGCATTGACGTGGGCAGCTAACACGCTGCTCCCGGCCAACGCCGCCGAGCG
>DASZXN010000698.1:0-1734 GCA_035545875.1 Phototrophicaceae bacterium | reverse complement strand
GGGCACACGCCGAATGCCGCTCGGCACTTGCTCGCCAAAATTCGTCACGCCGCCTCGATCACGATGCTGGTGGGAATGCTGCGCGACAAGAACGTCGCCGCCTACCTGAGCACGTTCGATCTGCCCAACGTTCACCTGATTTACACCCATGCGCGCGGAGATCGGGCGCTGACGGCGGACGAACTGCTCGAACGCTACCGACCGACACAGGCATCCGTGACGCTCGCACCGGATCTCGACAGGGCGCTGGCGGATATTCGGGTCACGCATGGATCGCTGTGCGTGATCGCGGGGTCGCTGCGCATGGCAGCGGCAGCGCGTGAGGCGTTCGGTCTGCTCGCGCGCGCCGATCTCGAAGAATCGCGCCTCACCCGTGCCATCTTCGAGGGCGAGGAGTACCAGAACAAACTCAAAGACGATTGAAGCGCTAAAAGATAGAGGGCACGACGTGTTGTGCCCCTACAAGAGCATTTCAGGGCATTCGCAGGACAATCACGGCGCGAAGAGTGTCATGCCTTCGAGCAGAATTGGCAGGGCGAAATGCTCGTGCCAGCGATCCGCCAACTGACCAAAGCAGTAGACCGCCAGCTTGCTCACGAGCGCGTCCTGCGCCAGCGCCAAGACCGGGCTGTCCTCGAAGGCGATCCACGTCGTCACCGACTCCGTGACCTCATCGGCGATGCCGTCGAAGAAGCTCGGTACAGGATAAGGGACATGCTTGCGCGCGGAGCGCGTCGGGTAGCCCGCGATGCCCGGCTTGAGCGGCTGTCCGCCGAGATGGAGAATCGTGCCGGGAACCTCCCCCAGATCGGTGACGTGCATGGCATCGATGTAGCCCCCGATGCGCACCGATCCGTCCCACTCCAGCGAATCGGCGCGCCAGCGGAGTTGGGTCAGCGCGGGGCCATTCGCGCCGCCCCAGCGGAGCGTCAAGACCTGTGCCGGAGCTGCGAGCGTGAACAGGCCGCCCTCGACCTTGACGACGCCGGAATCGCTCTCCAGCCACAACAAATCGCGCGCGTAGGCAGGAATTGCGCCGCCAAGCTGCCCGCTCAGTTGGTCATTCATACATCAAACCTTTAATGTCCGTTAATTTGTCGGATCGATGGATATGTTAAACTAAGCGCAGTCTACCATAGGGGAGAAGAAAACATTGCGGCGAATTTCATGGGCGCGTTTGATCTCGGACATCCTCAGCCCGCCCGTGATTTGGGGCTTTCTCGCGTTCCCTATCGCTTTCCACGAGGCGCAGTCGCCGGAACAGGCGCTCACGTGGGCGCTGACCTATACGCTGATGGTCTGCGTCATCCCCGCGATCTACATCGGCTACATGGTCTGGCGCGGCCAGATTACCGATTTGCATATGGAAGTGCGCAAGGAGCGGATTCGCCCGTTCATCGTGTCGATCATCGGCACGATTCTAGCGTGGGTGCTGCTGCGCTGGATGGACGCGCCGCCGCTGCTGGGCTTCTTTGCGCTGGTGAGTCTGGTGCTGCTCGGTACAATGCTGCTGGTAACGTTGGTCTGGCAGATCAGTATGCACACGATGAGCATCACCTGTGCGGTGGTGGCTGCCGGAGCGCTCTACGGCGTTGGCCCGGCGCTGCTGCTGACGCCGCTGATCCCGGTGGTGGGCGCGGCGCGGCTCAAGCTGCGGCGACACACACTGGCGGAAGTGATCGCCGGGGTGCTGCTCGGCGGCGCGATCACGCTGGTACTCCTGCTGGCACTCAA
>DASZXN010000697.1:0-3446 GCA_035545875.1 Phototrophicaceae bacterium | reverse complement strand
CAGGAAAACGTGGTCAAAAAGACGAAGAATTGAACCGCCAAAGTAGGATCAAGTCGAAAGATCAAAAAATAGATTGAACCGCCAAGACGCTGTGCGAACAAGTTCGCCTACGCCAAGAGGAAAAAGGGCGAGGCGTGCCTCGCCCCTACAAGGCAACGTCGTTCTATTTTGAATTACGGACTTGAATCTACGTTGGCGGTTCAATCTCTTTTTCTTGAACTTTAACTTACTTTGACAGTTCAATCTCTTTAATTCTTTGAAACAAAAAAGGCGACCCTTGCGGATCGCCCTTCGTCTTTCTGAACTTCAGCGGATCAAGCAGTGTTACGCCGCCTGAGTCGCCTCGGCATTCTCGAACTGGCTGTTGTACAGGTCGGCATAGAAGCCACCCTTCTCCAGCAGTTCTTCGTGATTGCCCTGCTCGACAATATCCCCGTCGCGCATGACCAAAATCAGGTCGGCGTTGCGAATGGTCGAGAGGCGGTGCGCGATGATGAAGCTGGTGCGGTTCTGCATCAGGTGATCCATCGCCTGCTGGATCAGCACCTCGGTGCGCGTATCGACCGAGCTGGTCGCTTCGTCGAGGATCAGGATTTGCGGGTCGGCAAGGATGGCGCGTGCAATCGTGAGCAACTGCTTCTGCCCCTGCGAGACGTTGCTCGCTTCCTCGTTCAGCACCGTATCATAGCCTTCGCTGAGGGTACGGATAAAGTGGTCAACGTGAGCAGCCTGCGCCGCTTCGATCACCTGCTCATCCGTCGCGTCCAGCCGACCATAGCGAATGTTTTCAAGGATCGAGCCGTTATACAGCCACGCATCCTGAAGCACCATGCCGAACATCTTGCGCAGGTCGTGGCGGCTGAATTCCTGAATGTTGTGGCCGTCCACGAGGATCGCGCCGCTGTTCACGTCGTAGAAGCGCATCAGCAGCTTGACCATCGTCGTCTTGCCCGCGCCGGTTGGCCCGACGATAGCGATCTTCTGACCGGGCTTGACCTTCGCCGAGAAGTCGTGAATGATGACCTTATCCGGGTTATACCCGAACTGCACGTGATCGAACTCGACCGAGCCTTCGACCTTCGCCAGCTTGAGCGGGTTGGTCGTCTCGGAAATTTCTTCCGATTCGTCGAGGAACTCGAACACGCGCTCGGCGGCGGCAGCGGTTTGCTGAAGCACGTTCGAGATGTTGGCGATCTGGGCAATCGGCTGTGTGAACGAGCGCACGTACTGAATGAACGCCTGCACGTCGCCGACGGCAATCGAGCCATTCACGACCAGATAACCGCCGAGAATGGCGACCGCCACGTAGCCGAGGTTGCCGACGAAGCTCATGATCGGAAAGAGCAGACCGGAGAGGAACTGCGATTTCCACGCCGAGGTGAACAGCGTCGTGTTGTAAACGTCGAACTGCGCGACGCTCTGTTCTTCGCCGTTGAAGGCCTTCATCACGTTGTGGCCGCCGTACATTTCCTCGACATGGCCGTTGACGTGGCCGAGATAGTCCTGCTGTTCCTTGAAGTAACGCTGCGACCGATTGATCACGATGCCGATAATCACAAACGACAGCGGGATCATCACCAGCGCGACCAGCGTCATCTGCCAGCTAATCGTCAGCATCATGATCAGCACGCCGATCATGCTCGTCACTGAGGTGACAATCTGCGACAGGCTCTGGTTGAGCGTCTGGCTGATCGTGTCCACGTCGTTGGTCACGCGCGAGAGCACTTCGCCCTGGCTCGTCCGGTCGAAGTAGCGCAGCGGCAGCTTGTTGATCTTCTTGGCGATGTCGTCGCGCATCCGGTAGGTCACCATCATCGAGATGCCCGCCATCACCCAGCCCTGAATGTAGCCGAAGATCAGCGCCAGCACGTACAGCACGGCCAGCAGCAGAATGATGTTGCCGATATACACGAAGTCGATGCTGCCCGTTCCGGTGATCTGCGCGATCACGCCTTCGAACAGCTTGGTTGTCGCCTCGCCGAGAACTTTCGGGCCGACAATCGTGAAGATGGTCGAGAGGACGGCGAAAATCAGCACAATCACCAGCGAGAGCCGATACGCGCCGATGTAGCCAATCAGCTTCCTCATCGTGCCATTGAAGTCACGGGCTTTTTCGCCCGCCATTTGGATGCCGCGCGGGCCACCCATCACGCCGCGCTGCTGTTGTCCAGGTCGATTTGCTCCAGGCCCCATCATGACGCCAGTTCCTCCAGGCTCAACTGCGACAGCGCGATTTCACGATACGTCTGGCAGTTTTCCATCAATTCCTCGTGTTTCCCCTTGCCAACAATCTTGCCCTCGTCGAGCACGATGATCTGATCCGCGTTCTTGACCGTCGAAATACGCTGCGCCACGATCAGCAGCGTGCTTGACGACATCCGTTCGCGCAGCGACTTGCGCAGCGCCGCGTCGGTTTTGAAGTCCAGCGCCGAGAAGCTATCGTCGAAAACGTAGATCGGTGCCTGTTTGACCAGCGCGCGGGCAATCGAGAGACGCTGACGCTGACCGCCGGACACGTTCGTGCCGCCCTGCGCGATCTCGGTGTTCAGGTTGTCCGGCATCTGTGCGATGAAGTTGCTCGCCTGCGCCACCTCGGTCGCTTCCTGAATGACCTCCGGGCTGGCATCTTCGTCGCCGTAACGCAGGTTGCTGTCAATCGTCCCGGTGAACAGCACCGCTTTCTGCGGAATGAAGCCGAGCGTCTCGTGCAGTTCGTGCTGCGTGACCTTGCGGATGTCCACGCCGTCGATCAGGATTTCGCCTTCGGTCACGTCGTAGAAGCGCGGCAGCAGGTTGACCAGCGTCGATTTGCCCGATCCGGTGGAGCCGATAAAGGCCGTTGTCTGGCCGGGATTGGCGACGAAATCGATGTCGTGCAGCACGTCAGCCTCAGCGCCCGGATAGCGGAACGACACGTGCTTGAACTCGACCACGCCGCTCTTGGTTTGATCGAAGTGTTTCGGGTCTTTCGGGTCGTTGATCACCAGCTCGGTTTCCAGCACGTCGGCGATACGATCCGCCGACACGGAAGCGCGCGGAACCAGAATGAACATGAACGAGATGAACAGGAAGGCGAACACCACCTGCAAACCGTACTGCATGAAAGCGATCATATCGCCGACCTGCATCTGCGACGCCGCCACCTGATGCGCGCCCACCCAGATAATCAGCAGGGTCAGGCCGTTGAGGATGAAGGTCATCATCGGCAGCATCACCGCCATGACGCGCGTGACGAACAGGTTGGTGTTGCTCACGTCGAGGTTGGCCTTATCGAAGCGCTGTTCCTCAAAGTGCTGCGTATTGAAGGCGCGCACCACCATCATGCCGGACAGATTCTCGCGCGTGACCAGGTTCAGCCGATCCGTCAAATCCTGAATGATGCGGAATTTAGGCAGCGACAGTGTGAAGATGACCGCGATCATGATGATCAGGCCGCCCACACCCAA
>DASZXN010000696.1:0-6147 GCA_035545875.1 Phototrophicaceae bacterium | reverse complement strand
CGACAATCGGCATCCAGATGTCTTTGGTTGTGGCGATGATCATCAGTGCCGTGATCACGACTGCCGAAAGCACGGTCAGGTGCTGAAAGCCCGTAAGCACGCCGTAAACGATGCTGATCAGCCAGAGCATGAACGGCCCCGGCAAAAACGGCAGCAGCGATGCAAACAGCGCGATCACCATCAGCACCCCGGCGATCACGGTTAAACCCGACTCAGCAATTCCCATCATCCACCCATCAACAACGTGACATCCTCGTGATACATCCTATACGCAAATCACGAAGAATAAGTGTCAGGCAGATCGTTGAGGAACAACACCGTGTCGCCGGACTTGAGATTGCTTTGATACCACTGTACGGCTTCGCCCAACGCATCGACCGTCTGCAAGCGATCCGCCGGAAAGCCCGCGCTGAGCAGCCCCGCCTTGATCGGCGCGGTCTGTTTGCCAACGAGGATCACGTCGGTGGCGTGATCGGCGGCAAGCTCGCCGAGCTTGCGATTCTCTTGCTCCATCAGGTCGCCGAGTTCGACCATCCCCGGCGTGATCAGCAGGCGGCGTCCGCTCTGATAAAGCGCCAGCACCCGCAGCGCCTCGACCGCGCCGACCGGATTGGCGCTGTAAGCGTCGTTGATGATCGTGATTCCCTGCGCGGTCGTCGTGCGGGCGAGACGGCTTTCGGCGGGCTGAAGCGTGCGCACGCGCAGCGCGATCTCTTTGAGCGACATGCGCTCATGCACGGCGACCGCCGTCGCCAGCAGAATGTTGGTGACGTTGTGCCGACCGAGCAGCGGCGTGACGAACGTCTCGCTGGCGTTGGTTTCCGTGTCGGTGACGATGAAGCGCAGGCCATCGAGCGATTCGCGGATGTCGGAAGCGACAAAGCGGGCTTTGCTCGCCGGATCGAGGCCGACGGTCAGGCGTGTTTGCGGATAGCCGCGCTCGACCATCGCGCGAATATGCGGATTATCGGCATTGAACACGCCGATGCCATCGGGCGGCAGCGCCTTGATGATCTCGTACTTGGCGGTGGCGATGTTTTCCAGCGAGCCAAAGCGTTCGAGATGCTGCGGCCCGACCTCGACGACCATGCTGATCGACGGATGCACCAGATCGCAAATCTGGCGGATTTCGCCGGGGACGTACGCGCCCATCTCGCAGATGAAATAATCGATGTTGTGCTTGCCCGCGATGTCGTTGTTGATGGCGAGGCAGACGCCCATCAGCGTGTTGTAGCTTTTCGGCGTCGGGTAGGCGTGATAGCGCCCGTTGAGGATGTGGGCGAGATAGGTTTTCGTGCTGGTTTTGCCGTAGCTGCCCGTGATGCCGATCACGACCGGATTGGCTTCTTGCAGCGCACGGCGGGCGCGATTAATGAACATCCGTCGGAAGGCGGCTTCCACCGGGATCAGCAGCACGTTACCCATGATGAGATCGAGCGGCGCGAGCAGCCAGACGATCAGTCCGACGCCGCCCATAATCGCCGGAGCAACGTCGCCAAGCGGCAGCCGCGTGACAATCAGCAGGCCGATCAGGTCGATCAGCGCGGCGACGATAAACGACGCGCCGAGCAGCCGTTTCGCGCGCGGCGTGGCGCGGAATTTCTTCTTGACCTCACCTTCATTTGGCGGAAGCGAAGCGACGACCGCCGCAATCGCCGCGATCACGGCGGGAACTAAACTGCCGCCTTCCGAGAGGATGACGGCCAGCGCCACGCCGATCACGCCCGCCAGCGTCGGTCGATTGGGCAGCCAGCGCTCACGCTCACTGAACAGCCAGCGGGCATAGCGAACACTCATATATTCTTCGATCTGGTAAAAGCGCGCCTGCCGAACAATGCGCAGGCACGCGCCGACCAACCAGATCGCAGCGATGATGAGAAGAAGAACATTGCTCATAGCGGCTAGCGGTTAGCGGTCGATTCGTGTAGGGGCGAGGCACGCCTCGCCCCTACGGATAGCGGTTTGCGTAGTGACGGCTAACTGCTTTTATTCTCCTGCCTGAAAAAGTAGTCAACAGTTTTCACCGTCTCGTTCAGCCGTTCGAGGTAGCTGTAATGCCCTGCGCCTTCATAAACGATCAGCCCGGCGTCGGGGATCAGCTTTTCGAGTTCCTGACCTTGCCAGAGCGGTGTATCCTCGTCTTTATCGCCCCAGAATAGCAGCGTCGAGGGCTTGACCCGCGCCGCATACGGGCGTAAATCCTCGTTCACGACTTTGACGAACGTCTCGCGCATGACACCCTGCACCGCCTGAAAATCCGCCGAGCCGTAGCGCGCGTTGTAGCGCTCGCGCAAATTGTCAGCTAGCCCCTTCGCGCCGACCCTGTACAGGCCATTGCGGATCGTCTTGTAAATCGTCAGGCGCAAATCCGCTGACGACGATTTTTTCTCTGGGACGCCTGCCGCGTCCGCCAGCGCGAACTTGACGAAGCGATCCGCATACTCCGCGCCGAGCACCAACCCGATCCGCCCGCCGAACGAATGGCCGATCAGATAGACCTGCTTCAGATTGTGCGCATCGAGGTAATCGATCACAAACTTCGCGTAGTCAGAAACGCCCCAGACACTCAACGGTGGCGCGCTTGCGCCAAAACCGGGCAAATCCGGGATGTAGACATTCCAGCCCAGCGCCGCCAGCCGTTCGCCGAGCGGCTGCATCAACTTGAGGTTCGCGCCCCAGCCATGCAGCATCAACACGTCGTTGGTAGGGGCATGGCGTGCCATGCCCTGATCGGTATCGGTAGGGGCGGAGCGCGCTCCACCCCTACGGGATTCGTCCGAACAAGGCAGGATCAACTCTGCCGTTTTAATTCCACTGACCGTTGTGAAAGTGGTTTGCGCTGGCGTCATTGCACGGTGATTTGGGCGTTGAGGGCTTGCAGCTTGCCCAGCACGCCTTCAAACGTGCGCTCGATGGCCTGCGCGTTGTCGATAGTCGATTCACCTTCCGCGACCAGCGCGGCGGCGAGCATTCCCAAGCCAGCGCGCACGTCGGGCGAATCCATGTAGATGCCGCGCAGCCGCGTCGGGCCGATCACAATCGCGCGATGCGGGTCGCACAGGACGATTTGCGCGCCCATCGCCTTGAGCTTATCGACAAACAACAGCCGATTGGCGAACAACTTCTCGTGTATCAGCGATGTACCGCGCGCCTGCGTTGCGATCACAGTGGCGACAGCGACCAGATCGGACGGGAAGCCCGGCCAGGGCGCGGTCTCAATCGACGAATCAACGTCTTCCTCGCGGTTGGAGACGATCAGCGTGTCGTGCTTCGGCACGAAGATCGCCGTATCATCGATGTCGAGCGTGATGCCGAGCCGCCAGAAAATCTTGGCGATCACGCGCAAATCGGTGCCTTTGATGCCGTCGATTTGGACACGCCCGCCGCTCATGGCCGCAATCGCCGCGATGCTCGCCGCTTCGACGTAATCGGTGCCAATCGTGACTTCCGCGCCGCTCAATTCGCTCGTACCCGTGATACGCAGCACATTCGAGCCAATCCCCTCGATCTGCGCGCCCATCTGGGTGAGCATGTGACCAAGTTCCTGAATGTGCGGCTCGCAGGCGGCATTGTGGATAGTGGTCTGCTTGCCGAGGCGTGTCGCCAGCATCATCACGAGCGCTGTCGCCGTGACGCTGGCCTGCGTCAGCACGATGTCTTTGCAATCCCAGGGCGTTGCTTTGAAATCGACGGCATCGCTGCCGCTGACAATATCGATGCCGAGGTCGCGCAGGGCTTCGAGATGGGTGCGGATGCGATTCAGCGGAAAGTCGATTTCAAGCCGAACGTGCTGGCGGCGAATCAGCATGGGCGCGACAAACAGCAGCGCGCCAATCGACAGGTCGCTGTCGGCCTGCGAGAGAATCCGCCGCGTGATCTGCGCCCCGTGAATGTGCAGCGCGTCGTCCTGCCAGTTCTGCCCCGCGCCCAACTGTCCCGCGACCTCGACCATCGCCTGCGTGATCAAGGTGCGCGGCATATTGTGCAGAATCACAGGCGCTTCGGTCAGCAGCGAGGCGGCAAGCAGCGCTTGCGCAGCGTTAGCGTTGCCGGAGGGCTTATAGACGCCGCTCAGAGGGCGGCGGCCTTCGACGTGAAGGCTGATAGGCATAGACAGCGATCCCTCGTCTGACGATTGAATACCGGCGATTATAGCAGATTGGTCAGTGCCAGCGCGATGCGGGCGGCGACACGAGCGTTGTTGACGAGCAGGGCGGTATTCGCCGTGCGCGAGTCGCCTTCGGTCAGTTCGGCGACGCGCGCCAGTACGTAAGGCGTGACCGCTTTGCCATGAATCCCGTTGGCTTCAGCTTCGTCGGTCGCCTGCTGGATGGCGCTCTCGGCGGCCTCAGCGGACATTTCGTGCTGTGCGGGCACGGGCACGGTGAACAGGATGCCGTGCTGCGCGCCGAGCCTGTCGGCGGCGGCGATGATCGGCGCGGCCTGTTCCGGCGTCTCGACACAGGCGTCAAGCGGCAGGCCGCTGCTGCGCGTATAGAAGGCGGGCAGGGTATCCGTACCGATGCCGACGACCGGAACGCCCTGTGTTTCCAGCACTTCGAGCGTCAGCGGCAGATCGAGGATTGACTTCGCGCCGGAGCAAACGACCCCGACGGGTGTCCGACCGAGTTCGATCAGGTCAGCCGATACGTCGAAGGGGTGGCCGCGATGCACGCCGCCGATCCCGCCTGTCGCAAAGACGCGAATCCCGGCGTGGTGCGCGACAATCATCGTCCCGGCGACGGTAGTCGCGCCATCTTCGCCGAGCGCCAGCGCCAGCGGCAGATCGCGGCGGCTGCACTTGCGCACGTTTTTCGCTTTGCCAAGATATTCGATTTCGTGCTGTGACAGCCCGACCTTGATCTCGCCTTTGAGGATGGCAATCGTCGCCGGAGTCGCGCCAGCATCGCGGATCGCGTCCTCCATCGCCAGCGCCGTTTCGACGTTGGCAGGATAGGGCAGGCCGTGCGTAATCAAAGTGGATTCAAGCGCGACGACCGCGCTGTTCTCCTTGAGCGCTGCTTCGACCAGCGGTGAAAGGGTGAGTGGAAACGTCATAGTTCAGCCTCATTTCGACATATAGCACTAGATTGTACCAAATTACACAGAGCTATTGCTCTTGTGGTCACGAGCGCGTATAATGTGGTTTGTTACAAATCGCAAAAAGGCGGCTCATGACGGACAGCAGACAAGACTCAGCGAAAGCCCATCGCCGCGCGGTGCGCAGAGAGATTGTGCTTCCGTTCATCGGTGGGCTGATCCTGATCGTCGTGCTGGTGCTGATCGTGGCGATTGCCGGGCAGACAACGACAGCAGGCGTTTCGACCACACTGCTCACCGTGCTGATCCTGATCCCAATGGCGATTTGTCTGTTCCCGGTATACATTGTGCTGGTGCTGGCAATCTATGGGATGAGCCGCGCTCACGATGGGATTGCCAAGCCGCTGCGCCAACTGGAAAACCTCTCGCTGCAACTGCGTGAGCGAACGGCGAGCGTCAGCGAACGAGCGGCGCAAATGACCATCAGTGTCAACGCGCGTCTCGCTCCGCTGGACAAGCTGGTCTTCAGCCTGTTTGATCGACATGAGGATGACGATGAATAGTTTGCCACCACCCCGAAACTCGAATGGCATGAAAACGCAGGTCTACATCATTGGCGCGGCGGCAGGCATTTTGTTTGGGCTGCTGTCCGCCTATATGTATAACCGCGCCGCCACAGATTACGGCCCATCCGACGGGCAGAATCGCGTCCAGACGGGCGAAGTGCTCGGCTTAGGGCTGGCGCTGCTCGGCATCATCCGTCAGGTGACCGAGATGGGGCGCGGGCCGCAGCCCAAGCGCGGGCGGCGTTAATCGCAAATCCAGAGTAGAAAGTGACAACCGATGTGTGGTCGATACGTGCTGATCGCTGACCCGAATCTGATCCAGCAGTCGCTGGATTGGCCGGTGTCGTCTCCGGTCGATTTTACGCCGCGCTACAACATCGCGCCGACGCAGTTGGCTCCGGTGATCACCAATGAGCATCCGCACGAACTGTCCTTCTTCCGCTGGGGCTTGATTCCTTCGTGGGCGAAAGAGGAAGCGATTGGCAACAAGTTGATCAACGCGCGCGCCGACGGCATTGCCGATAAGCCGTCCTACCGAAGT
>DASZXN010000695.1:0-3805 GCA_035545875.1 Phototrophicaceae bacterium | reverse complement strand
GGTGTGGCGACGAAGCACTTGGGCAAAATAACGTAAGCCTTCGCGAAATAAGCTCCAGAGCCGACGGCGGGTTCCATCAGGACGGTGTACCAGCGGTTGGGCAATGCCGGCTGCCACCGCTTGACTGCCCAAGGCAACCATCCAGGTGTAGGCAATCACCAACAACACGAGTAAGTTGGCAACATGAGCGGGGGAGCGCAGCCGACTGTCACCCCAGTGCCAACCGCCACTTTTCAGGTCACGGAAACTCTGCTCCTGCCAGTTGCGACGCGCATACTCGTGTCCCGTCAGACCTGCATCATTGGTCACTAACGCCCACGGCTCGTCGTAGCCCAGTTCCCAGAGGGCGCGGGCATGAGCGGGAATGCGTCCACGCTGCTTGAACACCTGCCCCGATTGCATCCACAGCTCGCCCGGTTGGACTTGCCGAGCGATGGGATAGTCTCCCAGATCGGTCACGATTTTGGTTTGACAGGTCACACGGAACAAATACTGCCAGTGCAACGCCTCGACCACCCGACACAAGGCGGGCGAACAGCCGATGCCTCGGTCAGCCAACACCAACACCGCCTTGTCGCCTATCCCCCGTTTCACCGGTTCCAGCAACGCACGGATCATCCCGACTTGGCCTTCGGCGGGGTAGTCTACCTGACTGTTGGCACGATAGGTGCGCCACGCCAGCGGCAAACATCGTCCTTGCCATGCCAGTCCCACCATCATCACCCCGATATGGTCATGCAGTTTGGTTTCATCGACCAATAAGGTGATCGGCGCCGTGCCAACGCTGTTCACGACCCATCGACTCCACGCCTCGAAAAACGCTGCCAAATCCACCCGGTTGTTATCCAACCAGCGCCGAAACCGTCGCGCGGTACTCTCCACTTGTTCCCCACAGCTCACGGCACGGGCGATTGCCCCCTGTTGACTGCTTTCTGCTTCAATGACCCCGTAACTAAACAGGGCGACATTGGCTTGCTGCCAGCCATTCAAGCAGGGCAACTGGGCTGACAACATCTGTTCTAACTGGTACAGTAGTGTGTAGTTCATCGTTTTTCACTCGCTTTGCTTGGTCGCTAGTTAGTGTGAACGATGAACTCTCGATTTTTCAACCCCTTTTCTAAACCTGTCCTCTCCTCAGCCTCAGAGGGAGAAGGGGCAGGGGTTGAGGGCAAAAACACTCCGGCTCAATCCTTAAGTTGATGTGAATGGGCGGGTCACAGACCCGCCCCTACATTCTCCTCTTGGCGTTGGCAATCTTCGATTGCACAGCGACTTGGCGGTTCAGATTTTTCGACTTCGTTTTTAGGTTTTCTTCTCAGGATACAACGCGAGGATGCTGTCCTCGCTGGCGGCGCAGAGGCCGCGCTCGGTGATCAAGCCGCTGACGAGGCGCGCAGGCGTCACGTCGAAGCCGTAGTTGGCGACCGGGCTGCCGTCGGGTGTGATCTGCACGTCGAGCACCTGATCGCCATGTACGCCGCTCATCCGCGTAATTTCAGCCGGGTTGCGCTGCTCAATCGGGATGTCGTGAACGCCGTCGCGCAGCGTCCAGTCGAAGGTGGATGAAGGCAGCGCGGCGTAGAAGGGCACGCCGTTGTCGTGCGCGGCGAGCGCCTTGAGGTACGTGCCGATTTTATTGGCAACGTCGCCGGTGTAAGTCGTGCGGTCGCTGCCGACGATCACCAGATCGACCAGCCCGTGCTGCATCAGGTGACCGCCTGCGTTATCGACAATCACGGTATGCGGCACGCCATGCTGACCGAGTTCCCAGGCGGTCAGGCGCGCGCCCTGATTACGTGGGCGCGTCTCATCGACCCAAACGTGAACCTTGATGCCGCGATCATGCGCCGCGTAGATCGGCGCGGTCGCCGAGCCGTAATCGACGAAGGCCAGCCAACCAGCGTTGCAGTGGGTCAGTACGTTGACGGTTGCGCCCGCTTTCTTCTGGCTGATCGTTTCGATCAGGCTGACGCCATGCTCGCCGATGCGACGGCAGAACTCAGCGTCCTCGTCGGCGATTTGCTGCGCCGTTTGCAAAGCGATCTGGATCATGTTCTCGACATCATTCGCGGACTGAATCGCCGCCCACTGGCGCTCGACAGCCCAGGCGAGATTGACGGCAGTCGGGCGCGTAGCGATCAGCTGATCGCCGTCAGCACGAACCGCCGCGAGCGCCGCCTGCCGATCATGACGTGGGGCGTGCAAAGCGGCGCAGTACATCCCGTAGCCTGCCGTCGCGCCGATCAAGCCCGCGCCGCGCACGACCATCTCTTTGATCGCGTGGGCGAAATCCGTGACGGTCGTCAGGTCGAGGATTTTGAACTCGAATGGCAGCAGGCGCTGATCGATGACCCGCACGATTTCCGGGCGAGCGGGGTCAATCCAGATGGTGCGGTAGTGCTTTCCGTGAACGTTCATACAGGCATACGCCTTTCAAAGCGGAGGCGTTAGAAGCGCTTCGGCGAGCAGAAAATTATGGGAATTTTTGTAGAGGTTTCCCTTTTGCATCAGGTAATAATTGCACCGGCGCACGGTGTAGAGAAAATCCGGCTGATCGATGACGTACTCGGCTTCAGCGAGCGAAGACTGCACTAGGCCGATGCGCCGCGCGCCCCAGGGCTGCCGCCGCAAGTTGTATTTCTCGACGAGAGCGGCCAGATCGACTTCTGGCTCGATGATCTCGTGGACTGACCAATAGATATGTGAATTATGGATGGTGATGACAACCTGATCGGCCATGTTGATGCGCAGCAGACTGTCCGGTTCCGTGTTACAGGTCGATGACCAGTAGTTCTGGATCGTACTCAGCGGATAGAGGATACAGGTTCGGACGTACTTGGATGCCAAACGCAGAATTTGATCGTAATCGGGGCGATCCAGCAGTTTCAAAAACTGCTGATGATGGCGCGGATTCGGCTCGTCGCGCAAAACACCTGCACCCGGCGGGGCGTAATCCAGATCATGCAGCCATTTTTGCTGCTCGGCAACGGGCACAATCGACTCCAGGCTGCTCATCACTTTCCTCAGATCAGCAGTCGTCGATGACCTGCCGCAGCGTGGTCATGTCGAGCGTTTTTTTGTCGAGGAAGGCGACCGCGCCCGCTTCCAGACCGAGGCGGTGAAATTCACTGTCCGGGTAGGCGCTGATCAGGATCACGCGCGAAGCGGGCGACTGCGTGGCGATCTGGTGAGCACAGTGGATGCCGTTCTCGTCGCCGAGCACGACATCGACCAGCGCCAGCCTCGGCTTGACCTGCTGAAGCAGTTCGAGTGTCTGCCGGGTATTCTCCGCCTCGTAGATCAGGGTATGCGAGTTAATGGTGCTAATCGTGCGCATGAGCTGCTGACGATAGCGGGTATTGTCGTCCACGATCAGCACGGTCAGCGTGCCAGCGGAAGGCGTCGGGTAGGGCGTGTGTGCCGCGCTGCCGGAAACGCCGATGATTTCGGGATGCTGCATAATGTAATTCACTGCCTCAAGACGGCTGCGCACGTCGATCATCTTATACAGGCGAGTCAGGTGATTTTCGACGGTTTTGACGCTCAGTTGTAAGGCCAGCGCAATCGAGCGGTTGTCGTAGCCGCGATAGAGCAGCCGCAGCAGATCGATCTGGCGCTCGGTCAGGCGGCGGGCGACGTTGCTGGTTTCGCGGTACTGGAGCAGCTTTTCGACAATCCGGCTGGATACCCAGCGCTCTCCCTCCAGCACGCGGGTCACCGCAAGGCGCAGGTCGGCCAGGGGTTGATCCTTGAGATGATAGCCATTGACACCGATTCCTAGAAGCCCCTGAACGTAAACATCGTC
>DASZXN010000694.1:0-5643 GCA_035545875.1 Phototrophicaceae bacterium | reverse complement strand
CGGTGTGGTGACGGCGCTGCTGCTCTACGTCCATTACTTCGTCGGCTTCCTGATCATTGTGCAGGTGCTTTACTTCCTGTTCAGCCGACCGCCGCGCCGTTTATGGACACAGGCAGCGGTCGCGGTCGCGCTGGTCGTCCTGCTCTTTCTGCCCTGGCTGCCTTCGTTCTTCAACCAGTTGACGCTGCTGCATCAGGTGGTCGTCGAATCCGGGAATGGTTATGGCAGCGGTATCGGCACGCCCTCGACCACCCAACCAACCAACGGCGCGGTGATCCTGAGCCTTGCCCAGATCACGACGAATGGTCAGGTGCTGCTTTACGCGCTCGTGCTGGTGATCGGCATCGCGCTGCTCTGGCGCAACCGCCGTTATTGGCTGGCGCTGCTGTGGGGGTTGGGTGTGCCAATGATCGCGCTGGCGATCAATCTCGTGCTGGACGTTTATACCGAACGCTACGTCGCCTATCTGACGGTCGGCTTTGCGCTGGCAGTCGGCGCGGCGCTGGCGGCGATCAGCGAGGTGCGCCTGCGTTATGGCGCGGCGCTGGCATTTCTGGCCGTCAACCTGATGGTGATGCCCGCGTGGTTACCGGATCGCATCCCATACCGTGACTTATATAAGCAGATGCCGGCGCAGCCCGGCGACGTGGTTTTCGACACGCCTGCCAGCAGCGACGATCAGTTTCTCCAGTATCAGCAGCAGCATTATCTTCCGCTAGACGCGCAAGGCGCGATTACGACTGATCTGAGTCAGGCACAAAACGCGCGGCGAGTCTGGTTCATGACAGCCAATTGGTTCGATCCAGCGGTGCAGGCGCAGTTTCACCAGCTTGAGCCGACACATCCGGTTCAGCAGGTGATCGGCCAATGCCCGGCGAAGGGCTGGTGCTACCTCGTGCAGTTGATGGAAGCGCCACCGCTCACCGCTGCCGAGCGTTTCGGCACAAATATGGACTTCTGGGGCGCGGACGTGGACAGTGTAAGCGCTTCATCGATTTCGACACATCTGTGGTGGCGCGTCGAGCAAACGCCCAGTCTCGACTACTCGATTAGCCTACGATTGCTCAACGATCAGGGCGCGTTGGTCGCGCAGAAAGATGGGCCAATCGATCACTACGGCACGCAAATTGTCCAGACTTCGCAGCTTCAGCCGGGCAAGATTTATATCGACTGGCGTACACTCGATCTCCCGGTAGGAACACCCGCTGGACAGTACCAACTCGTGCTGGTGGTTTATCAATCGTGGGATGGTCAGCGTCTAAAATTACCCGATGGATCAGATTCTCTAATGCTTGAGCGTTTAACTATACCTTAAACTGAAGATATACAGGTTTCCTGAACATCCGGCTAGATTGGAGTTACTTGGTCTGATCTGTTTGGGATTACTATGAATTTCGTTTTTCAGCACAGCACAGGCTCAAAAATGGCTTCTGAATTTATTGCCCGGCGCTCGTTTAATACAGACCACAGCAGTCCAGTCCGCTTCGTGATTTCCCACATTCGACGACATTGGTTCTTCGGCATCACGATGGTCATTGGGGCGTTCTGTAACGCGGCGCTGGCGACGGCTGTACCCTATTACATTGGCATCGCCTTCAACGATGTGGTGGCGGGGCAAGGATTAGCGGCGGTCGTGCCGATGGCTTTCGCGATTGTGGGGTCGCAGCTTTTGCGCGGCGGCTTGCAGTTGATGCGTAACTTCTCGGCGGAACTGTTCGCCCAGCGCATCGAGCGCGACGTGCGCGACGAACTTTACGCCAGCCTGCTGGCTAAAAGCATGTCGTTTCACGACTCGCAGCCTGTCGGCGAGATCATGGCGCGCGTCGCCAATGATGTCCGCGAGATGAACTACATGATGAACCCTGGCGCGAACCTGCTGGTGGGATTGGGCATGTTCCTGATCACGCCGCTGATCGCTTCGTATCGCATGTATCCGGCACTGGCACTTACGCCTACCGTCTTTCTAATCGCTTACGTTCTGCTTCAGTTGCGCTACACCCGCCTGCTCAATCCAGTCGCTCAGAAAGTGCGCGCCAGCTTTGGCGTGATGAACGCCAGCGCCGCCGAAACCATCGACGGCTTGCAGGTCGTCAAAGGCGCGGCGCAGGAAGCCAGCGAGCGCAGTAAATTCAGCCGATTAGTCGATGACGTGCGCAATTTCACGGTCGAGCAGGGTTACATCGAATCGGATTACTACCCGATTCTGCTGCTCGGTCTGGCGACGTTCGCGGGCTTTTTTCATGCCGTCAATCTCTACCAGAGCGGCGCGATTCCGATTGGTACGGTCGTCGCCTACGTTGGGCAGATTGCGCTGTTCGGCTTCCCGGTGATGTCGTCGCTGTTCTCGTATTCGCAAATCGCCAGCGGGATCGCCAGTGCCGAACGCATCCTTCAGATCATCAACACCGAAACCGAGCTTGACCAAAACCTGCAAGGCCGCAAAGAACCGATCAAGGGACAAGTTACGTTCGAACACGTCGATTTCGGCTACGAAACCGGGCATACCCAAGTGCTCCACGACATCAGCTTCACGATTGAGGCGGGGAAAACAGTCGCCATCGTCGGACAAACCGGCACCGGCAAGACCACGCTCACCAAGCTGATCAACCGCACTTACGATACCAATGCGGGGCGTGTGCTCGTCGATGGCGTGGACGTGCGCGACTGGAATCTGGCCTCGCTGCGCTCGCAGATCAGCATCATCGAGCAGGATATTTTCCTGTTCAGCCGCACGATTGCCGACAATATCCGTTTCGGCAGGCCGGATGCGTCGCTGGAGGAAGTCGAGGACGCGGCACGCAAGGCGCAGGCACACGACTTCATTGTGAGCTTCCCGCAAGGCTATCAGACGGTGGTCGGTCAGCGCGGCGTGACTCTGAGTGGCGGTCAGCGCCAGCGCCTCGCGCTCGCTCGCGCCTTCGTTACCAACCCACCGATCCTGATCCTCGACGACAGCACCAGCGCGATTGACAGCGCGACCGAGGACAAAATTCAGAAGGCGATTTGGTCGGCGGCGAAAGGCAGGACAACGATCCTGATCACGCACCGTCTGTCCCAAATTCGCTGGGCGGATCACATCGTCGTGCTGCGGCAGGGACGGGTGGTTGCGCAGGGCAAGCACGAAGACCTGCTGCAAAGCTCCGAAGCCTACCGCCGCATCTTTGCGCGCTATGAAGAACCTGAACGCACTAAAGTTCAACCCTAAAGAGGACAGAGCATGTTCGGTGGCCTCAACTCCGATAACTACGACCGTCAGTACAGTGACCGTTACCTGATCAGTCGCCTTGCCAGCTATTTCGTGCCGCATAAGCGAGCCTTGTTCAGCATTATCGGCCTGCTGGTTCTCTTTGCGCTGATCGCATCGAGCAGCCCGGTGATCGTCTCGGCGGGTGTGCAGGCGCTCGAAGACAAAAATGGCGGTAATCTGCTTCAGTTGATCATTCTCGGCCTGCTGGTGATCGGCGTGTTCAACTACGTGATTTATCGCCTGCGCCGCCGCCTGACCGCGCAGATCATCGCCGACGTGATCGGCGATCTGCGCAAGGCTGCCTTCAATGCCGCCGTCGAGCGCGATCTGGCGTTCTACGACGAGAATAAATCCGGCAAGATCGTCAGCCGTATCACCAGCGACACGCAGGATTTGAGCCAGGTGATCGTGATCTGCGGCGATCTGTTCGAGCAGTTGATGGAATTTCTGATCATCTTCCTGTTCCTGATCACGCGCGACTGGCAGTTGACGCTGCTGCTGCTGGCGATGATGCCGGTCGTGTTCGTCGTGACCGTGATCTTTCGCAACATCGCGCGCACCGCGACGCGGCAGGGATCGCGCGCGCTGGCGGCAGTCAACGACAAAGTGCAGGAGAGCGTCACGGGGATCAGTGTCGCCAAGAACTTCCGTCAGGAAGCGATGATTTACAACGAGTTCACCGACACGAACAATCAGTCGTACACCATCAACCTGCGGCGCGGCTTCGTGCTGGCGACAATTTTCCCGGTGCTGAACGCGCTGGCGGGCTTCGTCACGGGCAGCTTACTCTATGCGGGCGCAATCGCGGTGCTGAACGCCGCCATCGACATCGGCGACTGGTATCTGTTTATTCTGGCGGTGGATCGCTTCTGGCAGCCCGTGATCAACCTGTCGTCGTACTGGAGCCAGATTCAACTGGGCCTGAGCGCGCTGGAACGCATCTTCGCGCTGATCGACGCGGAAAACCTGCTCAAGCAGACCGCAGATAATCACCCGCCTGCGCAGATGCGCGGCGAGGTCGATTTCAATCACGTCCTGTTCCAGTACAAAACAGGCGAGCGCGTGCTGGACGACTTCAACCTGAAAATCAAGCCGGGTGAGAGCCTCGCTTTTGTGGGGCATACGGGCGCGGGCAAAAGCACGATTGCCAAAGCGCTGGCGCGTTTTTATGAGTTTCAGGGCGGCGAGATTCGCGTCGATGGCAGCGACATTCGCACCTTCAACGTGCAGGAATACCGCAGCCATCTGGGAATTGTGCCGCAGCAACCGTTCCTGTTCAGCGGGACAGTCATGGACAACATTCGCTACGCGCGTCCCAATGCGACCGACGCGGAAATTCGCGAAGTCGCCAACAGCATTGGCGGCGGCGAATGGCTGGAAACGCTGCCGGATGGTCTCAACAGCGACGTAGGCGAGCGCGGCGCTCGTTTGAGCATGGGGCAGCGCCAGTTGGTGAGCCTGCTGCGCGTGCTGGTGCAGCGCCCGGCGATTTTTATCCTTGACGAAGCGACCGCCAGCATCGATCCGTTCACCGAGACGCAGATTCAGGAGGCGCTTGACCTGATTCTCTCTCAATCGACCTCGATTCTGATCGCGCACCGCCTGAGCACCGTTCGCTCGGCGGATCGGATCATCGCGCTGCGCGACGGGAAAATCATCGAGCAGGGCAGCCATGAGCAGTTGGTCGAGCAGGGCGGTTACTACGCGGAGCTGTATAACACTTACTTCCGGCACCAATCGCTGAACTACATCGAGAACTCGAAAGAGATGTTCGCGACGGGCGCAGACTGAAATCATCATGCCGCTCAAAGCTGTCCTGTTTGACTTGGACGACACCCTCTACGACCATCGCTATGGCAGCCGCGCCGCGCTGAATGCCGTTTACCAGCGCTTCGACTGTTTTCAGCGGATTTCGCTCGACCAGCTTGAGCGCGAGCATACCGATCTGCTCGAACACTATCATAACCGCCTGCTCAAAGGCGAACTGACGCTCGATCAGGCGCGGCGGGCGCGCTTTGGCGATCTGCTGCGGCGTTACGGCGACAGCGACCCTGCGCAGGTCGAAACAGTGATGACGCTGTATCGAAATACCTACTACGGCTCGGAACGGCTGGTCGCGGGCGCGGTCGAACTGCTCGAACGGCTGCGCGCCAGTGGTCTGAAAATCGCGCTGGTGACCAATAACGCGGTTTCCGAGCAGATGGGCAAGCTGGAGCGTGCCGGAATTACGCCGTTGATCGACGTGCTGGCGATCTCGGAAGGAGTCGGCGCGGCGAAACCCGATCCGCTGATTTTCCACTCGGCGCTGGAACGGCTGGGCTGCGCCGCGAACGAAGTCGTGATGGTTGGCGATTCATGGTCAGCCGACATTGTTGGAGCGCACGGAGTGGGAATGC
>DASZXN010000693.1:0-50068 GCA_035545875.1 Phototrophicaceae bacterium | reverse complement strand
CCGATAGCTGGCGCGGCTTGCGATCATACTGGTTCAGGCGCACTAGTTCGAGCGCTTCGACGGCGCGCTTCTTGGCCGCGTCCTTCTTGACGCCTTCCATTTCCAGGCCGAACATGACGTTTTGCAGCACGGTCATGTGCGGAAAAAGGGCGTAATCCTGAAATACCGTATTGACAGGTCGGTGAAACGGCGGCACGCCCTGAACCGGCTGCCCGCGAATGATGATCTCGCCGCTGGTCGGCTCCTCGAACCCGGCGATCATCCGCAGCGTGGTCGTTTTGCCGCAGCCGCTCGGCCCCAGCAGCGCGAAAAACTCGCCTTCGTAGATTTGGATCGAGACGTTATCGACGGCCTTGACTCCAGCTTCGGCGCCGCGACCGGGGAATTCTTTGGTGACGTTCTTCAGTTCGATGCCGACCTGTGCCATTTCACACGCCTTCGTCAGGGTAGGTAATCAATCGATGGTTTGGTTCATGAGTAGGGGCGACCTGTCAGGTCGCCCCTACAAAACATATTCGTGATATTTCTAGCGCCTACGACGTACCGAGCGACGCCTTGATCGCGTCCCAGGCATCGTTGTAAATCGTTTCCTGATCGGTGTTCGGCAGGATGGTGAACCAGTGATCGCGGACGTCGGCAGGCGGGTAAATCGCCTCGTTGCTGAGCAGTTCAGGATCGATCAGCTTCTGGTCAATCGCCGCCTGATTCGGGCTGGCATAAGCGGTGTAGTTGCTGATGTCCGCGCCGACCTGCGGGTCGAGGATGTAGTCGATGAAGGCATCGGCCAATGGCTTGTTGGGCGCACCCGTCGGGATCGCCAGATTGTCGATCCAGAGGTTCGTGCCTTCCTTCGGAATGACGAAGCCGTAGTCCTGGCAGTTGCAGTTCGACATGATCTGGTAGATGTCGCCGCTGTACTCGACGGTCATGTCCACGTCGCCGCGTTCGAGCATCGCCTGACCGTCATCCGAAGCGATGGCCGCCACGTTCGAGCCGTGCGCGATCAGGAAATCACGCGCCGCGTCGATCTGGGTTTCGTCGGTCGAATTGGCGTCGTCGCCGAGCATCGTCAGGGCGATACCGAGCATGGCGCGCTCGTCATCCAGCCACGCGACCTTACCGCCCGTGTAGTTGAACAGGTCATTCCAACTGGTGACATCGTGGCCGACTTTCGCCTTGTTATAGCCGATGACGACCGTGCCCCACTGGTAGGGGACGCTGTACTTGTTGCCCGGATCGTAAACGGGGTTCTTCAGGCTTTCGCTGACGTTGGCGAAATTGGGGATTTTATCCAGGTCGAGCGGCTGGACGATGCCCAACTGGATCATGGTGGCGACCATGTGATCCGACGGCACGATCACGTCGTAGCCGGGGTTGCCGCCCTTCAGACGCGCCAGCAGGTCTTCGTTGCTGGTGTAGGTATCGTAGGTGACCTTGACGCCGCACAGCCGCTCAAAATCGCTGATGGTGTTGTCCGCGACGTAGGTCGTCCAGTTGAACACGCTCAGGGTTTGACCCTGGAAACCATCGGGGCACTGCCACTTGGTCGCGCCCTCGGTAGCTTCAGGGGTGGCGGCTGCCGAGCCAGTGTCCGAGATCGCTTCCTCGGTCGCGGGCGGGGTCGCCTGAGACGAATCCTGCGCGAAAACCGGAACCGCAACCAGCGCCAGAATACAGATCAGAAAAATTACCTTACGCATCTTTCCTCCGTAGCTCCCAATTCGTTATGTCGATGAAAGGTGAAACCGAACCAGTTATAGATCATTTCCCGCCAGCGTCAAGAATTACGCCGCTGCTGTCGCCGCGTTACGTCCCTGCATCGCAATCGAAATGCCAATCAAAAGCGTTGAAGCGACCAGAATCAGCGTCGAAATCGCGTTGATTTCCGGCGTGACGGTTAGCTTGAGTAAGCCATAAACAAACACGGGCAGCGTCGTCAGGCCGGGCGCAGAGTTGAAGAAGGTGATGACGAAATCGTCGAGCGAGAGCGTGAAGGCCAGCAGCGCGCCGGACAGGATACCGGGCAGGATCAGCGGGAAGGTCACGCGCCAGAAGGTGCGCCACTCGTTCGCGCCGAGATCGCGGGCAGCTTCTTCAAGGTGCGGGTTCATATCGGCGAGGCGAGCGCGCACGACAATCGCCACGTAGGAGATGTTGAAAGCCACGTGACCGATGATGATCGTGCCGAAGCCTGCCGTGCCGACCACGCCGGTCGTGCGATGCACCACGTCGAAGATCGTGCTGAAGAAGATCAGCAGCGAAATCGCCTGGGTGATCTCCGGGATAACGACCGGCAGGAAGAGCAGGCCGTCGATGTACTGCTTGCCGGGGAAATTGCCGCGTACCAGACTGAGCGCGACCATCGTGCCGATAATCGTGGCGATAGTCGTCGCAACGGTCGCCACGAGCAGGCTGTTGCCGAGCGAATGGAGCATCAGCGCGGTTGAGAAGTTGGTATCGCCGCCGACCACATCATTGAAGATATGCTGATACCATTCGAGCGTGAAGCCCTGCCAGTTCGAGATCGAGCGCGAGTTGTCGAACGAGAAGATCACCAGCAGCAGGATCGGTGCCCACAGGAAGAAATAGGCAAAAATCGGCTCGACGATCACGCCAATTTTACCCGCGCGCCGTACTGCGAAATCGCGGCGCATTTGCGCGCGGTTAATCGTGACGATTTGGCGTGTGTGCTGAGGTGCAGCTACGGTTTCTGCCATGAGTTACGCTCTCCGACCCAAACGGGTGTAAATGAACAAGCCGATCATGACCAGACCCATCATCACGACCGAGGCGGCAGAACCGAGGGGCCAGTTGCCCGTGCCGTGAAACTCCTGATTGATCAGGTTGCCAATCATCAAGCCCTGTGTGCCGCCGAGCAGGTCAGGCGTGATGAACGCGCCGATGGACGGGATAAAGACCAGAATGCAGCCCGCGAGTACGCCGGGCATGGTCAGCGGCAGCACCACCCTCCAGAAGGCTTTCCAGTCGTTTGCGCCGAGGTCGTGCGCCGCTTCGACGAGGCGGAAATCGAAGCGCTCAATCGAGGTATAGATCGGCAAGACCATGAACGGCAGTTCGCCATAGATCAAGCCGACGATGACGGCGAAGCGCGTATTAATCAGTTCGAGCGGCTGCGTGATGATATGCAGGTTCTCCAGCACGCCGTTGATCGTGCCATCATTGCCGAGCAGGACGCGCCAGGCGTAGGTACGGACGAGGAAGTTTGTCCAGAAGGGCAGGATTCCCAGAAAGAGGGCGATGCTCTGCGCGCGCTTGCTTTTGCGTGTGCTGACGAAAAAGGCCAGCGGGTAGCCCGCGAGCAGGCAGATGATGGTCGTCAGCAGCGCGAACCAGATCGATTTAATGAATACGGGGAAGTAAATTGGGCCAAAAATCTGCTGGTAATACTGAATAGTGAACGGAAACGTAATTGTTCCGCCGGGGCCGCGTGTCATAAAGCTGACGACAACCACAATCAGCAGCGGCAGCAGAAAGAACAGGACGAGCCAGGCGACCGCCGGAACTGCCAGTAGTCTGCCATGCGTTCGCTCGCGGTCGGAATGCGCCGCCGAAGGGCTGAAATCAAAGCTTAACCCCATCTCACCCCCGTGAATCGTGTTGTGCGCGATTGAATAGGAAACTCGGACTATTATAGCAAGATTTCGCCCCGCAATATTAAAATTGGCTGTGATTCCAACTTTGAGGAATTTCCGGTGTGATGCCCGCCTTAAGATCGCAAAACGAGCCGCCGCCAGCGGCTCGTTTTGGGGACAGTGAGTGTAGGGGCGTTGCACACAACGCCCTGATTTTCTCTTCTAGGCGACGCCAAGCTGACGCATGAGCGTGCCGGTGTCCCAGTAGGCGCGCATGACCGCAATCTTGCCATCCCGCATCTCGAAGAATTCGGCAAAGCTCAGGTTGATTTGCTTGCCCGTCGGCGGGATCACGCCTGACGGCGTATTGAGCGGCCCAGTCTGCGTGCCGCCGCCCGTGTGTTCCGCGACGACGAAGTTGCCCTGCCCGGTGACCGAATCGACGTGTACCTGTGCGTCTGGCAGCGAGACTGCCCAGATGCCGAGCCACTCGCCCCAGCCCTGCTTCCCTCTCCACGTCATGCCGAGCGCGATGTCATTCAGCACGAAATCGTCGCTGACAATCGACATCAGCCCTGCCATATCTTTCTGGTTGAAATAGTCGTAGAGCGAGCGGACGGTTTGAATATTCTGTTCCAGCGACATGCTGTGCTTCTCCTGTGATCTCGATTATGCGATAGCGCTACGGAGATGACTTCGCGGGAATTCTGGAAATTGGATTTGTAGAGGGATGCGAGCGTTTTTCTCACCCCTCCCCACTTGCGTGTAAGCGGGGCTGGGGTCAGGGGATATGTTAATACCCGTCCCAGTGGACGATATTCGGCGAATAGCCAATCAGCGCTTCGACTTCATCGGGAATGTCGTCCAGCGCGAGCAAGTAGGCTGTAAGGCGATTGTGACCTTCCAGCACGACCAGATCGCCGCCGTCGCCCGTGCTGACGAAGATCATCTCCGGGGCGCGTTTACTCTGCCGGAGCTGTTCCGCCCGTTCCAGATGCTCGGCGGTGCTCATCGTCCCGAAAACCAGCATTCCGTTACGGATATGGGTCGCCGCGTCTGCCGCCAGCCGTGACCCGCCCGAAAGCTCGACCCAGTAGTCGTAGACAATGTACTTCGCGCGTCGCAAATCGGCTTTGTCGAGCAGCACGCGCCGCCACTGGACATCGGTGGGGAAGTCGCCAAACAGCTCGTTTCGCTTCAGATACCCGCGATACTCATCAAGGACGGCGCGGCGCAGTTGGTTTTCGGCCTCATCGCTGAGATTAGGTGTATCGATGATGTGCCGCTCGGCGGTGTGCTTTTGGAGCGCGTCCAAAACGGAAGCGCCGTAGCGCTCCGAGCCGATCTCCGCCTTCAGAAACACGGCCACCATATCGGCTTCAGTCGTCGCTCGGAGCAGGCGCATTGATGATTACCCCGAACTATTCCCACTCAATCGTGCCCGGCGGCTTGCTCGTGATGTCGTAGACCACACGATTGACGCCGCGCACCTCGTTGACGATGCGACTGCTCGCGCGCGCGAGCAGATCGAAGGGGATGCGCGCCCAATCCGCCGTCATGAAGTCGTCGGTCGTCACGGCGCGCAGCGCGATCACTTCCTCGTAGGTGCGCTCGTCGCCCATCACGCCGACGCTCTTGACCGGCAGCAGCACCGCGAAGGCTTGTGCCGTATCGTGCGTCGTTCCGCCGCGCAGCATCCCGGCGCGTTCGAGTTCGTCGCGGAAAATCGCGTCGGCTTCGCGCAGCGTTTCCAGCCGCTCCCACGTGATTTCCCCTAAACAGCGCACGGCTAAACCGGGGCCGGGGAAGGGCTGCCGCCAGACAATCGCATCGGGCAGGCCAAGTTCCGTCCCGACTGCCCGCACCTCGTCCTTGAACAGATCGCGCAGCGGCTCGATCAGCTTGAAATTCAAATCCGGCGGCAGGCCGCCGACGTTGTGATGACTCTTGATCACGCGCGACTGGTTGCTGCTGGCGGCGCTCTCGATCACGTCGGGATAGATCGTACCCTGCGCCAGAAAGCGCACGCCCTCGGCTTCCAACTGGCGCGCCTGCGCCGCGAACGTATCGATGAACAGCTTGCCGATCAGCTTGCGCTTGGCTTCCGGCTCGGTTTTACTGTGCAGCCCGTCGAGGAACTCCTCGCTGGCATCGACGGCGATCAGGTTCATGTGCTGCTGATCGCGGAACACCTGCACGACTTCTTCCGGCTCATTTTTGCGCAGCAGCCCCGTGTTGACGAACACCGACACCAGTTGATCGCCAATCGCGCGATTGAGCAGCGCTCCGGCGACCGCTGAATCGACGCCGCCGCTCAAGCCGAGCATGACGCGCTCGCTGCCGACCTGCTCACGAATCGAGCGGATCGCGTCGTCGATGAAGGCCGCCGCCGACCATTTCGCCTCGCAGTGGCAGATGTCGAAGATGAAGTTGCGCAAAATCTGCGTGCCCTGCGGCGTGTGCTTGACCTCCGGGTGGAACTGCACCGCGTAGACGTGATGCGCGAGATCGCCCATTGCCGCGAACGGCGAGTTGTCGCTGTGCGCCAGCGACTCGAAACCCTGCGGCGGGCGCTCGATGCGGTCGCCGTGCGACATCCACACGTCGATTTGATCAGGGACGCCGTTAAAGAGCGGATTATCGCCGTGTGTGTGCGTGACTTGGGCGAAACCGAACTCCTTCTGCGCCGATCCTGCAACTACGCCGCCGAGCGCGTAGGTGATCGCCTGCATCCCGTAGCAGATGCCGAAGATCGGCTCTCCGCTTTTGAGCAGGTAGCTCGGCATTTGCGGCGCGCCTTCGGCGTAGATGCTGTTCGGCCCGCCAGAGAGGATGTAACCCTGCGGCTGATGGGCGTTAATCTTCTCGGCGGAAGCGTCGCACGGGAAGACTTCGGCGTATACGCCCTGCTCGCGCACGCGCCGGGCAATCAACTGGGTGTACTGCGAGCCGAAGTCGAGGATGGCGATGCCGCCCTGACGAAGATCATCGTACTGAGTGCTGGGCAAAACCTCGTTTTGCGCGACTGAGGACTGAGATTCGGTTTGCATTTCAATGCCCTCGCTCTAGGATGTGTATAAACGTAGGGGCACGATATATCGTGCCCCTACAAAGACGATCCGCAGATTGGCAATTACCGCCATCTCGCTAATCCGCGAAGATGATTTTGCCGTTGTCCATGCTGGTGATGATCGCCAGCGCTTCAATCGGCATGGTGTAGCCTTTTTCGCGCATAAAGTTGCGCCCGCCCTCGAACGTTTTCTCGACCACTACGCCGACGCCGACCACGTTCGACTGCGCGCCCTCGACGATCCGCGCCAGCGCCCGCAGCGTCTTGCCCGTCGCTAAAAAGTCGTCCACGATCAGCACGTTCTGGTGCGGCGGCATGAACTCGGCGGCGACCAGCAGATTGACCTCGTTGCCTTTGGTGTGGCTCGGCGCGGTTTCGAGGAACACTGGGCCAAACATCGTGATCGGCTTGGTCTTGCGCGCGTAGACAATCGGCACGCCCAGCGCCAGCCCGGTGGTCAGCGCCGGAGCGATGCCGGATATTTCCGCTGTGAGTATCCGATCAATCTTGACACCCTGAAAGCGCGCCGCCAGTTCCTTGCCCATCTCGATCATCATGTCCGGGTATATCTGGTGATTGAGCAGGCTGTCGATCTTGAGAATCCCGCTGCCGAGGTTGCGACCTTCCGCCAGAATCCGCTGTTTGAGAGCTTCCATGTATTCCTATTCCTCCCTGGGGGTTTGTCCGCCGGATTCTTCATAAACCTCGGCGAAATAAGTCTCGAAGGTATCCGGTTCAAAACCGCTTGCCAGTTCGTGACCGGCTTTTTGTCCAATCTCTGATTTGAGCGCCGCGTCGAGCGCTTCGTAGGTATTGAAATAGATTTCCAGCACGCGATAGTAACGCTCGCGGGTTGGGCTGCCGAGAATCATGTTGACCTGCCGCCGCTGGATGTCCGGCATCCGCTCGACGGCGGCGAGGAAGTTGTTGTAGGCGAACTCAAAGTTGTCGAGTTCGTCAGGGGTGCGAAACAGAATGACGAATTTGACCATCGCCGTTTCCTGTCCATAAAAGCAAAACCGGGCTTGAACGCCCGGCAGTCCATTGTAACCTTAAGTTGTCGAATCGCCAGATCAGCGTGGCTGCAACCTCAGCATCGCTGAGGCGTTAGCGGCGCTGCGAACTGTCGCCGCGCAGCAGCAGGCCGATCACTACGCCGACGACGAACAGGATTGCCATCGTTTGCAGCGGGTAGCGCTTGACCGTTTTCACGGCGTCCTCACCCATGTCGCCGTAGGTGTGCCCCTTGAGGTAGCTGGCGGCTTTCTCGAAGCCCGTCGCCACGTCATCGACCCGATGCAGCGCGTCATCGCTGGCTCCGGCGTCGCGCGCTTCCTTACGGAGATTTTTAGCTGAATCGTAGAGCGTCTTGACCATATCCGACTTGGCGTTTTCAGCGTAATGATGGGCTTCACGTCCCCAGTCGCGCAGATTCTTCTCGGCCTCGTCCGCGAGTTTCTCCGCGCGGTCGTTCGCATTGTTGTGTCCGTTGAACATCGCACTCACTCCTACTCATCCCCAACGCTTTTATTATACCTGAAATTACGAATTTACCAAAACCCCGGTCGCGGATTGCTCACAAACCCAACTCCGCTATAATTCCGCGCCATGACTGAACAACGTCGCTCCAAACTGCTCCGGCTGCTGATCGCGGCGGTCGTCATCGTGATTCTGCTGACTGCTGGGCTGGCGCTCGACCTGACCCATCACGGGCTGGTCTGGCAAACCCTGTGGTCGCTGACCGGGGAAGAGTCGCCGCTCAAGCAGATGCGCGGCATGGTCGAATGGCTCGGCAACTTCACCCGCGAGCAGCCGAATACCGATCCTGACGTGCCGATTCAGCACGTCGGCGTGAATCCCTATGGTGTCAACACCTTTTTGGAGCAGGAGGTCGATCCGGCCAAGCGCGAGCAGCAAGTCCAGATGATCGCGGCGGCGGGCTTCCACTGGGTTCGGCAGGAAATCCCCTGGGAGGACATCGAGATCAGCGGGCGCGGTGATTTTCAGGACTCGCGCAATGCTGCCTCGATTGGCGTGGTCGATGCCTGGGCGAAGTACGACAACATTGTCGATTTGGTGCAAAAATACGGGCTGGAACTGGAAGTCCGCATCGACAAAGCGCCTGCCTGGACACATGCCAACCCTGATCCGAACCTCGGCGGCTTCGTCCCACCCGACAACTGGGACGATTACATCAACTTCCTGACGACGTTTGCCCAGCGCTATAAAGGCAAAATCCACGACTACCAAATCTGGAACGAGCCGAACATCTATCCCGAATGGGGCAATAACGACGTGAACGCGCAGGCGTACACGAACGTCCTCTGCCGCGCCTACAAGGCGCTCAAGCAGGTCGATCCGAGCAACGTCGTGATCAGCGCGGCGCTCGCGCCGACGGTTTCGCTCGCCGGGCAAAATCTGAACGAGTTCATTTTCCTTCAGCAGATGTACGATGATGGCGTGAAGGGCTGCTTCGACGTGATGTCCACGCAGGGCTACGGCTTCTTCAGTGGCCCCACCGATCAGCGGATGCGCCCGACGACGCTGACCTTCGCGCGCAATCTTGATCTGCGTGACGTGATGGTCGCTAACGGGGATGCGGATAAGCCCATCTGGATCAGCGAGGCGGGCTGGAACCCGGTCGATGCGCCCGATGTGCCAGAGATGCCGAACAGAGATCAATTCGGCAGCGTCACGCCAGATCAGGCGGCGCGTTACCTGCCGCTGGCGTATCAGCGCGCCCAGCAGGAGTGGCCCTGGGTCGGCGTGATCAACGACTGGTTCTTCAAGCGTCCCTCGGACGCCGACAAAAATCAGCCCTACTACTATTTCCGCATGGTCGAGCCGGATTTCACGCCGCTGCCGATTTACGACAGCATGAAGCAGTACATCGCCAGCACCCCGCCGACGCTCTATGCGGGCGTACATCAATCGAATGATTGGGCGATCAAGGCCGATGCCAATGCCAAGCCGACGGGCGCAGAGGGCGCGCAGTTCAATGATGCGCTGATCGTCAGCGACGTGACCTTCACCTATCAAGGGACGGGATTCAGCGTGCGCTGGCTTGGCCTGCTCTCGACTAAGATGCAGATTTCGGTCGATGGCGGCGCGCCGATCACGTCCTACGCGCCGGCGCTTCAGACGCTGGAAATCCCGGCGACGCCGCAGATGTGGGAAGATGCGCAGATTGGCGATAGCTTTGCTGCCGAGACACATACCGTTCACCTGAGTTCGACCACACCGTTCATGCTCGACAGCGTGTCGGTTTATGACCTGAGCGCTCAACAGCGCGCCCCGCTGATTGCTTCCCTCGTCGCGGTCGGGCTGGTCGGGCTGATCGGGATCGGCTGGGCCGTCTGGAAGCGCTTCTGGACATGAGCGCGGCGACCTATCCCGGCACAGCGCGACATCAAGCCCTGCTCGCGCAAATCGTTGAGCATTATGCCAACGACGCGCGGATTCGCGCGGTCTGCCTGTTCGGATCGCTGGTGCGCGGCAACTGGGATCAATACTCCGATCTTGATCTCGACGTAGTGATCGCGGATGGCGTGCAAATCGACGGGTTGGAAGAACTGCAAAGCCTGTGCGCTGCTCTTAATGAACGCCCGCTGCTGATCATCCCGCAGGGCGACGATTCCGGCGACGTGGTGCTGGCATCGCTGGCCGAACTATCGATTCGCTATCATTTGCTGGCGACGACCAGCCCGAACATCGTTGATGAGCTTCAGCTATTGAGCGGAACGCTTGACCTCGAAGCGATTCAAGCAGCAGGGAAGGCCAATCGCACGCTGTCGCGCTCAATCAACAGCAGCGACGTGGATCGCATCCTGCGCTGGAGCGTTGAGGTCAACATGCGCTTGCAGCGGCGCGAGTTCTGGCAGGCGGAACGGCTGCTCCGCTACATGCGCGATACGCTGATCGACGTGTTCGCCGTGTCGCGCGGCTATGCCCGTTCGGTTCACGGTTTCGAAGCGTTGGCGGACGATGCACTCAAGGCGCGCTTTGCAGCAACGCTGCCCCACGATTTAGAATCGGTTCAGGCGGCTCTGGTTCAAATGCTCGATCTGCTCGAAAGCGATCTCGGCGCAATCTCGAATGGGCTGCTGAAACTGACCGATGGGCAGCGCAACGTGATCGCTAAAGTTCGGGCGGGCGGCTAACGCTAGAGGTTTGATGATGGAACTGCGCCAACTCTATCGACCTGTCGGGCTGTACGAACTGCAACTGATCCGCGCGGCGAATTATCGCGCCTTTCCGCAGCGCAAGCCGGAGCAGCCGATCTTCTATCCCGTGCTGAATTATGAGTATGCGCTCCAAATCGCCCGCGACTGGAATACGAAGGACGCGGCGTCCGGCTACATGGGCGCGGTGACCGCTTTTCAGATCGGCAGCGATTATGCGCGTCAGTTCGAGGAGCATATCGTCGGCGGGATCGTTCACAGCGAATTGTGGGTTCCGTCCGAGCAGCTTGACGAGTTCAACGGGCAGATTGTCGATAAAATTCGCCTCCTGACCGTGTTCTACGGCGAGCGTTATACGGGTGAACGGACGTGGTAGCGTCTTTTCCTAAGCGCTTCAGTGAACGTCTGGCCCCTTATCAGGCGGCGCTTCAGTTCGTGGCGATCCTGCTGGTGCTGCTGGTGGCGGCGCTGCTGCGCTTTCACCTGATCGGCGCGCAGTCGCTCTGGAATGACGAGGGCAACAGCTACGTTCAATCGCTGCGCTCCTTCAGCGAGATCGCGCGTAACGCCGGGCTGGACATTCACCCGCCGGGATATTACTGGCTGCTGGCGCTCTGGCGGCTGCTGACCGGAACGAGCGAGTTCGCGCTGCGTTCGCTCTCGGTGTTCGCCAGCCTGATCAGCATCGCTTTCGCCTATGCGCTCGGCAGGCGGCTGTTCGGCTGGTCTGCGGCGATCACGGCGGCGCTTCTGATCGCATTCAACACCTTCAGCATCTATTACGCGCAGGAAGCGCGTATGTACGCGCTGCTGGCCTTCTGGTCAGTGGCGAGCCTGTGGGCGCTGGCCGGATTCCTGCGCCGACCGGCGCGCCGTTGGGCGCTGGCGCTGGCGCTGTTCAACGCGGCAGGCTTATGGACGCAGTACGCCTTCCCGTTCGTGATGCTGGCGCAGGGCGTCACGGCGGTCGTATGGATCATTGTGACATTCCGTAGGGGCGACCTGTCAGGTCGCCCCTACAACTGGCGCGGGTTGGGACTGTATGTCGGCGCGAACCTGCTGACGATTGCTTTGTATTCGCCCTGGATTGCGACAGCTTTGCATCAACTGACGACGTGGCCGAATACGGGCGATGGCACCCCCATCGCGCAGGCCGCCAATACCGTGCTGGTCTGGCTGGCCTTCGGCAGCGCTTCGCCCAACACCGATCTGGCGATTCCGGCGCTGCTGGCGCTGTTTGGTCTGCTGATTATTGTGCGCAAAACGATCTGGCAGGTCGTGATCCCGGTCGCGTGGGTGGTGGTTCCGGTTGGCCTGTTTCTGGCGCTTGGCCTGTATCGCCCGGATAACGTCAAGCTGCTGCTGCCCGCCGAAATCGGCATGGCGCTCTGGATTGGGCGCGGCGTGGCGGTCTTATGGACGCTCAAGCTCAAATATGGCCGCCAGCGCGACTGGGTGACGCGCTTCGCGCAGGCTGCCCCCAAACTGGCGGCGCTTCTGAGCGTCTTCTGGCTGGTGCTGATCGCCTCGGATGGACTGACGCCGCTCTACAGCGACCCGGCCTACCAGCGCGCCGATTATCGCGGGCTGGTGACGAACATCGAGGCCAATCTGCAAGCGGGTGACGCGATCATCCTCGACGCGCCCAACCAGCAGGAAGTGTTCGACTACTACTATCACGACAGCGCGCCCGTCTATCCGCTGCCTGCCGGGTTGGGCGGCGACGACGCGGCGACCAAAGCCAGCGTCGAGCAGATTATTGCCCGGTCGAAGCAGGCGTTCGTCGTCTATTGGGGCGAGCAGGAGCGTGATCCGCAGCGCGTGGTCGAGACGACGCTCGGCAGCGGCGCTTTCGAGGTCGATGAACAGTGGTACGGCGACGTGCGGCTGGCGCGTTATGCCATGCCGGAGCCGCTGACGGTCAATCACACGAGCGGCGTGACGTTTGACGAACCCAACGGGCACATCACGCTGAAAAGCTACGCCCTGAGCGCCGAGACGGTCAAAGCGGGCGACGCGCTGCAAATCGTGCTCGACTGGCAAACCGACGCGCCGCTGACGACCCGCTACAAGGTCTTTCTGCAACTGCTCGATCCCAACGGCGCATTGGTGGCGCAGCGCGACAGCGAGCCGGGCGGCGGGCTGGCAATCACGACGACGTGGACGCCGAATCAGACAGTGGTCGATCAAAACGCGCTGCTGATTGATTTGCCGCCGGGCCAATATACGTTGATTATGGGGTTGTATGACATGAATGACGCTTCCAAACGGCTGACGGTCAGCAGCGGCGGCGATCACCTGACCCTGGCGACGATTACCGTGACGAGTTAAAAGTAGAGACAGTTAAAAGTAAATTCGCCGGAGATCATTTTTCAACTTTTAACTTTTCTTACTTTCAACTTTTAACTTTCAAAGGCTTAATCTGGTAGAAGGGCGAACTCATGACAATCCTTGTGACCGGGGCAGCCGGATACGTCGGCAACAATACGGTGCGGGCGTTGGTGCAGCAGGGGAAACCTGTGCGGACGCTGGTACGCAGCATGGAGAAAGGTCGGCAGCGGCTCGGCGATTTGGGCAGCCGAATCGAGATTGTCGAAGGGGATGTGGGGGATCGCGCCGGGCTGAAGCCATTTATGAATGGCATTGATGCAGTAATTCATACTGTCGCTATCCCGATGGAAAAGGGCGGCGCGACTTATGAAGAAGTCAACACTCAGGGGACGATCAACGTGGTCGATGCGGCGCAGGCGGCGGGCGTGCAGCGCTTCATCAACGTGTGCCAGAACGGGGCGCGCCCGGATCATTTCTCGCGCTTTCTGCGCAGCAAGGGCAAGGCGCAGGCATACGTCGCTCAATCGAGCCTGAAATGGACAGCCGTGCGCCCTTCGGTGATCTTTGGCCCGCAGGACGAGTTTTTCAACGCCTTCGCCCGCCTCATTCGCCTGACGCCGATTGTTTTCCCGCTGATCGGCGGCGGGACGGCGCTGTTTCAGCCCGTTTCGGTGTATGATGTAGTCGAAGCAATGACGCGCTCGCTGGATGATGACCAGACGATTGGGCGCGAGTTTGAGCTAGGCGGGCCTGAAGTGCTCAATCTCAAGGCGATTGAGCAGCGTATCCTCGCAGCCATGAATGCGCATCGCGTCCTGATCAACGCGCCGGTCGGTCTGCTGCGCCCGGCGGTATGGGTCATGGAAAAAACGCTCCCCGGCACTCCCGTTAACCTGACGCTGCTCGAACTGCTCAAGGAGCCGAACGTCGTCCAGGATAACGCGCTAATCAGCTACTTCCAGATGCAGCCGCGCCCGTTCTCCGGCGAGAACATCGCCTATCTGAAAGCGGCGACGGCGCGCAGCGCGCTCAGACGCTTCTTTACCGGAGCAGCCGTGAACTAAGGGGGAAGCCTATGTTGAAGCGGCGCTTACTCATGCTCTTCTGTCTTATCGGAGTCGGCGCAGCGCTGACCGCACATGCGCAGCAGGATCAACCGATCACCCAGCCAACCGTCGATGCGGCGGTGGCAACCTTGATCGCCCAGACGCAGCAGGCGCCCGCGCATCTGGGCGCGACCCAAACGATTCAGGCCGCGCTCAATCACGCCCTCACCGCAACCCGGATGGCGCTGATCACGCCGACGCCGACGCCGCAGACCTTCGACGCTTCACATCTGAGCGTCCAGTCCGTCAATGAGGTTGATTTGACGGCTGGCCCGGCGGGAACCGACGCCTATTTTGCGCCGGATGGCACGAAATTCGCCTACCTGAGCCAGAAGACGCTCTGCGTGTATGAGGGGCAGACCCAAGGCAACTGTGTCGATATAAGCCAGGCACCAGGCGTCGATTCCGAGTCGGTACGCTGGTCGCCGGACAGTCGCTACGTCGTGTTTGCGCAGGATTTCTTTCGTTATTTCCGCGATTCCGACATCTGGGTCTGGGATACTACGACCAATCAACTCAATGACCTGACCTCAAGCTCGACGGGGCCGGTGAATTTTCTGACGAGCAAAGACTGGACGGGCGTTGACGTAACTCCACGCTGGCTGCCGAATGGTCAGATTCTGTTTTTACGCTACAGCAGTCAGGGCGGCACCATCCTGCCGCCGGACATCGACACGATTGCGCCGGACGGCAGCGATCTGCAAAAGCTGGGCAACCTGGCTGTTTCGGATCATTTTGCCGTCTACGCGCTCGATGTCTCCGCGACTCAGGTGGTCTATAACTATTTTGCGCTGGCAGATTCACCGATGAACGGCCTGTGGATCAGCGACCTGAACGGCAACAACGCACGCCAGTTGCTGCACACGGATCATGGGGTGCAGATTGCGGGTGTGCAGCTCTCACCGGATGGAAAATTCGTCCTGATCAATCCGCTCGACCAGAATGCAATAGGACATGTCAATCCGCAGGACAGCCTGATGAGTCTGGTCGATGTAGCGACGGGCAAATCATTCCTGATCGATCCTGATCGCTACGTGACGGCGGCAGGCTGGTCGCCAAAGGGATCGGCACTGATCTACGTTACTCACGACGCACAACAACCGGACAACGACTCGGTCTTCCTGACGAACACCCCCGGAACCGCCGGTCAGCCGCTGGCGGGGCTGCAAGGGCGCCTGAATCTGCCGACCTCACGGCTGGAACAATCGCTGACGTGGGGCGCGAACAACACGATCCTGATTTCGCATTCGCCGGATCAGGGGATTGTGCTGCTGCACCTGGGCAGCTAGTCCATATCTCCTACGTCGCTGGGGAGCGGAGACCTGCCCGCTCCCGCACTTATGCAGGGTCATCGCATCAAAATGAGATTGAAAGTCACACCGGGTCATCAGGAATCGTAGGGACGGCATTGATGCCGTCAGCTATGCCGGACGCGATCAATCGCGTCCCTACAAAATCCGCATCGCCTTTCATGACCCGAACATAAATTTGATGCGTTCGCCCTGCGCACTTATGGAATCCTCATTGGCGCGGTCAATTTCCTGCTGTAGAATAGCCGCTCGATTGCCGGACGAATGCGTAGGATGTCGATGAAACCCTTCCGACTCGTGATCGCCGCCATGCTGCTGCAAGCAGCACTGATCGCTGGCGGCGCGCACGCTCAAGCGACTGCTCCCGCCACTGCTGAACCCTCCACAACCGAAGAAGCAACCCTGGTTCCTTATACCGCTCCCGCTGGACTGCCGTCGAGCGCGCGCTTGAGCGGCTTCACGCCCGTCTATCAACTGTTCAACCGCTGTGCGGCGGGCGCACTGACGATTGACCTTTCCTATTACGGCTGGAAAGGCACTTACTACGACACAATTCACTATCTCAACCCCAGCGACGACGACGTAGCCGTGCGCATGGATGAGATGCAAACGTTCGCCGAAATGCAGGGTTTGAAGGCGGTTTATCGCAGCGGCGGCACGATTGATCTGCTCAAGTCGCTGGTGGCGGCGGGCTTCCCGGTGCTGGTCAAGAACGCCTATTACGATGGCGCGGACGCCTTCAAGGACTTCATGGGGCACAACCGCGTCGTCATGGGCTACGACGACAGCAAGCAGGAGTTCTACACCTTCGACTCACTGCTCGGCAATGGCCCCGACAACACCGGACGACCTATCGCCTACACCGATCTGGAAAACCGCTGGCGGATCTTCAACCGAATTTTCCTCGTCCTGTACAAGCCGGAAGACGAAGCCAGGCTCCAGCAGGCGCTGGGCAATTACTGGGACGACAATTACGCCAATCAGATGGCGCTCTATCAGGCGCAGCAGGAGTTGAACGGCGGCAAGCCCGATTCGTATACTGTATTCGACATGGGCACAGCGGAGGTCGCGCTCGGCCAATACGATCAGGCAGCGGCCAATTTTGACGAGGCGCGTAAGCTCGGCCTGCCCTGGCGCATGATGTGGTATCAGTACGGCCCGTTTGAAGCTTATCTGCACGTCGGTCGCTATGACGACGTGATTACGCTGGCGCGTGACGTGATCGCCACGACCGATGGCGTTGAAGAAACGTACTACTACGCCGCGCTCGCTTACGAAGGCAAAGGCGACACGACCAGCGCGATCAACAACCTGAAAACGGCGATTTGGCACAACGCCAATTACCAGGTGGCAAAGGATGAACTTGCCAAGCTCGGCGGTTGAGTTCATGCCGACAGTCTTGCGCATTGGTGCTTATCGTTTTTTCTTCTATTCCAACGAGAACGCCGAGCCGCCGCATATCCATATTTCCTCTGGAGAGGGTGAAGCAAAGTATTGGCTTGATCCTGTTGAGTTGGTGTGGAATCGAGGATTTAACGAGCGTCAGTTGCGGCAGATCGAACGCTACATAATCGAAAACCGGATTATGCTCGAAGAAGCTTGGCTAGAGTTTTTCGGAGAGACAGACAATGACGGTGAATGATTTAACGCCGAATGATGCGAATCGTCCTATTGCTGTCGAAATTAGCGATCAGATGCTGCGCGTTACCCTAGCCGATGGACGCATTATCGCAACACCACTGATGTGGTATCCCCGCTTAAAGCAAGCAACGCCGGAACAGCTTCAGGCTTACGAACTGTCGCCTGCGGGCATTCACTGGGATCAGTTAGACGAAGATTTATCGGTCGTGGGAATGCTGCAAGGTCATCGTCCGCGCGACCGAAAGGTGAAAGCATAAACAAATTGATGCCTTCTCTACGGGTTCTCGGCATCGTGGCGGTCTTCCTGTTCGCGGTTGGCGTTTCCGCACAGCAGCAAACCAGCGATCTGGCCGCCGAAAACGTTCAGATTGTCAACAGTGTCGGCGATTTCAATCAGCCCGTGATCGAAGCGGTCGGTCAGTTGAGCAACAGCAGCCGCGCGCACGCTTACACGAATATCACGCTGGACGCGCAGGCATACGACGCGCAGGGCAAGGCGATTGGCGCAGGGATCGGCGTGCTGGTCAATGCCTGCGGCGACGGTCTATCGCCCGATTTCAGCTTGCAGCCCGGCGACACGCAGACCTTCAGCGCGCCGCTCGAACTGGATGACCCGGACGCGCAGATCGCCCGCGTCGAGATCAGCGCCTCTGGCGATTCGACGACGCCTTCCGCGTCTGATCCGCTGCCGGACGGGACGGAGCAGATCACCGACGCCGAGACGATCAACGTCGAGTGGGTGGACAGCAACACCTTCCGCTATTCAACCGGCTGCGACTCTGATCTGTTTCTCAACTGGGACTGGTACAGCTACGACATTGGTCGTCAGTCCGAAATGCCGATCAAAGCGCCGTTTGCCGAGAACGTCACCGACACGATGCGTTCGCGGTTGCAACTGAGCGACGATGCGACCTTCACCCATTCGATGCTGCGCTTCGCGCCCGATGGCAAGCGCGTGGTCTACCAGAACGACAAGAATGACTTCCTCACGGCCTACATCGACGGAACCTATCGGCGCGGCCTCTACACGGGGCTGAACAATCGCTCGCTGCAAGGGGTTTACTGGCAGCCGGATGAAAAGTTTCTCGCCTACTACTACGGCTCGTATGGCGACCCGGTGTACTATTTCACGGCTGATGCCGAAGCGCGCGTCATCAGCCCGCCGCTGGAGAAGAATCCGCCTTCGGTGATCGTGCCGGGCGTCTCCCGCGACGGTCGGCGCGTGGTCGTCGCCGGGCAGTTCGATCAGGGCGTCGGCTATTACCTGTACGTCGTCACCAATGGCTTCTTCGAGTTCGAGTTTCAGGCCAATCCGCCGGGGAACAACTATCCCGCGCCGATTCCACTCACGCTCGAAGACGACGACAGCGGCAACATTGACCTGATCTACACGGCGCTGCCAGTTGATGGCGCGGCGCATTTGCAATGCTTCAACCGCGACGAAGCCAGGCTCTACGATCTGGGGGCGCTGCCGATCAATCTGGCTGACGATGAGCGCGCCTGGTGGTGGCTCTCGCCGGACAACTCCAGGATCGCGCTGGCAGCCAACGGAGTCAACGGCGGCTTGTGGCTGATCGATTTGACCGCGCTGCCCGCCTGTGCGTCCGAGTGATACAACTTTCGATCCATTTGCGCGTACAATAGGAACAGTCGGTAACCGCAGAAGCGAGCAGGGGCGATGAACAACTATACCTGGCTTGACGCGCTCTCGGATGGCAAGATGCTGCGCAGTTGGCTGGCGCTGTTCGCCAACTTCTGGTTCGGGCTGGTCTATTTCTGCTTCATCGTCGCGGGCTTTGCTGTCGCGCTCAGTCTCTCGATTGTGCTGATCGGAGTTCCGCTGCTGCTGTTCATGCTCTCCGCCACACGCACGCTTGCCACGCTGGATCGCAAGGTGATGGCGGCGATTCTCGACGTGGATGCGCCGCCCGATTTCCACGATGTCGATCCGCGCGGCGCGAATCTCGGCGAGCGGCTCGGCCTGTACCTGGGCAGCGGCGCGACCTGGCGTAGCGCGCTTTATCTGCTGGCGAAACTGCCGATTGGCCTGCTGGCCTTGAGCATCTCCATGCTGATCCTGCTGCCGCTGGCCGTCGAGGTGCTGATCCTCGCGCCGCTGACCGTCGATTTGCACCTGATCACGGTGCGGCTGATGCGCTGGTCGTCACTTGGGCTGTACCGGCTTAACAACTGGCTGCTGCCGTCCGGCAAGCTCAAGCGCCGCAGTCGGCTTGAGCGGGTCGAGGACGAGCTTGAAGACGACCCGCGCTACTACGTGGACTCCGAAGGCGAAGTCGCGGTCGCCAAGCGCGGAAGATAAAAAAGATGGAGATTATCCCTTCTCGACACGTACTGTAGGGGCGCAGCGTGCTGCGCTCTTGTTAGCAGGGGATAATTCCCAAAAAGATTGTTAACCGCCAGGACGCCCAGATCGCCAGGAAGAAAATAGCAGGGGATTACCTCTCGACGGTAGGGACACGACATGTCGTGCCCCTACAATACCTGCCATGACAGGATAATCGCCAAAATAGAAAAACGCTTTGATTTGTTTCTCATGGTTTCAAGAAACAGTTTAATCGTTCGCGACAACCCATACGCCAAGTATGGTAGTATTTTGGCTTTCGCTTCTTGGCGTACTTGGCGTCTTGGCGGTTCATCATTTCGCTTCAATTTCGCATCAAACCTGAGTATCTTGCCCTCACCGCTATCCTGATCCTCGCGGCGGTGCTGCGCTTCGCTTATCCCGGCGTAAACGCGTTCGCGGGCGACGAGGCTCACATCAGCCTTGATGCGCTGCGGATGGCGCGCGGCGGCGAGTTCGTCATGGCGGGACAGCCCTCGTCGGTCAACATTCCATTTTTTCCGGCGAGCGTCTGGCTGTTCGCGCTGCCGTATGCCATTTCCCCCGATCCGTTGGTGGCGACGTGGTTCGTCTGCGCGATCAGCCTGCTGACGGTGGTCGGCGTGTGGTGGCTGGCGCGCCGCTGGAACGCCTGGGCAGGGCTGATCGCGGCGCTGTATATGGCGGCGTCACCCTATGCGGTGTTCTACGGGCGGAGCATCTGGCAGCCGAATCTGCTCGCGCCGCTGGCGCTGCTCTGGGCGATCACAGCGTATCTCGGCGTGACGCGGACGGATCGCTGGGGCAAAGTCAGCAGCGGCGCGAGCGTGTTTCTCGGCCTGTTCGTCGTGCAGGTGCATTTCGCCGGGATCGCGCTCGTTCCCGCGACGGCCTATCTGTTCATTCGCTGGCGCTGGTGGCGACGAGAGCGAATCGTTCTCGTATTGATCGGTGCGGCGCTGGCGCTGACCGCCATGATCCCGTACTTCTACGACATCGGGGTGCTGCACCCGGAGATCATCGATCTGTATAAGCAGGTGCTTGGCGGCGGCAGCGCGGCGACGATTGATCTGCAAGCCGTCCAAAATCTGCTTCAGCTTGGCTTGGGCTGGAACTGGGCATTCATCGGCATGGGCGATCAGGATACCGTCAGCCGGAACGTGCCGACGGCGGTTGTCGCGGGGATAGTGATCGCGTTGGGCGCGATTGCCGTGATTGTGCGTGCTGTTGGGCGTATTCGTGTAGGGGCGGGTTTGAAACCCGCCCCTACGGAATCCGAAATCCGATCTGACCGTGTGTTGGCAGAAATTGTCATCCTGTGGCTGATGATTTCGCCGCTGGTGTTTCTGCGTCACAGCACGCCTGTGTTGATTCACTATCAACTGGTTGAGCTTCCCGCGCTCGCACTGCTGGCAGGTGCGACCACTGTGCTGCTGCGATCTCGTTTGCCGCGCGTCGGGCTATTTGTCGGGATGATCGCGCTGGCGGCGGTGTGGACGCTCGACGTTCAGCAAACACTCGCTTATACCGCCGTCAATCGTCCGGCGAACAGCGCCTTATCGAGCATCCTCAACGAATCGCGCAACGCCGCGTACACGCCCGTACAGCCGATCCTGTTCTTCACGCACGGCGACGATCCGGCGGTCGATGGCGAGGCGGCAGTGTTCAAGGCGCTGCTGTGGACGAAACAGTACCGCATCCTCAACGGCGACAATCTGCTGATTCTGCCGCCGTACCCCGCGACGCTGCTGGCGACGCTCGCGCCGTTTCAGGCGTGGGAAGAAATCGAGGCCGACGGCTTGGCGCAGGAGGTGCAGAGCTATCCGCGTCGTGTGGGGGCTGATCCCTTTGTGGCAACGGATTACGATGGCAAGAGCGATCCGCAGGGCTTCACCCCCTTGACGCCGATTCCGTTCGCGGACGGGACGACGCTGCTCGGCTGGAAAGTGCGGCGCGTTGGCCCGCGTCTGCGCCTCTCGACGCTCTGGCAAGTCGTCGGGAATGCTGCGCCGGGAACGTATCAACAGTTCGATCATCTGCGCCCTTCGACCAATCATGCCGAGGATGCGCCATTAGCAATTTCGGACGTAGCGCTCTCGCGGTCAACGTGGCAGGTCGGGGATCGGGTGATCGTGATCGCGGATTTCTTCAATATCGCTTCGGGCACACCCGATTTGACGATTGATATTGGGCATTACACGCTGCCGGACATGGCGCGCATCCCAATGAGCGGATCAACCGATTCGCTGGTGAGCTTAGGATCATTTACTGCGCCTTGAGAACCATTGAGGCGGGTGAATGGTTTATCTCTATCTAATGCAGGTGGACTATGTTAATGTGAGCGACGGTTATTTGTGCTGATCTCTGTCTGAGGTGTTTGATGCGTCAGTCTTGCTGGCAAGTTTGGCCGGATCGCGGCTTCCTGATCAACCCCGACCCGCTGCCTCGTCTGTGTGATGCGCTCGATGGTCTTCCCATTGCTGCTTCGGAACTGGCGCACGCCGAAGCGCTGGCCTCGGAACTGCCCGATCTGATTGCCGACAAACGTCTGCGTGAAGCGCTTGATGAGCTGCCGGTCGTCGATTTGTGGCCGCTGCACCCTGAACTCGATCAGATCGATTTCCGCGTGATCGAGCGGCTGATGCAGATGTACTCGTATTTCGCCAGCGCCTACGTCTTCGGCGGCGATCCTGTACGTCGCATCCCATCCGGGGTAGCGCTGCCGCTGGTACAGCTAGCCGATATGGTCGAGCGCCCGCCGATCCTGTCATATGCGGGTTACGGGCTGTGCAACTGGGAACGAATCGATTCCAGCAAGCCGATCTCGATTGACAATACGCGGATTGTGCAGAGCTTTCTCGGCATCTCGGACGAGGCGTGGTTTATCCGCGTCCACGTCGAGATCGAGGCGCACGCCGCCGAGGGGCTGTTCAGTATCCAGAAGGCCGTACACGCGCTCGATGACATCGACACGCTGGAAGCGGCGCTGGCGTCGGTTGTGGTGAGCGTCACGCGCATGATTGAAACGTTCCGGCGCATGGCCGAGGGCTGCGACTCGGACGTGTATTATCACCAGATGCGCCCGTATATGTTCGGCTTCACCGACATAATTTATGAAGGCGCATTTGGCGATCAGCCGCAGAGCTTTCGCGGGCAGACGGCGGCGCAAAGTTCGATCATCCCGGCGCTGGTGGCAGCGCTCGGCGTGCAGCACGAGACGACCAGCCTGACCCAGCACCTTGACATCATGAAGGACTATATGCCCAAGCCGCACCGCGAGTTGATCGCGCGGCTGCACGAGTCGGGGATTCGCGCCGCTGTGATTCAGCATCGCGACAACCGTCCGCTGGCCGAGGTCTACAACGAATGTCTGCGCAAGGTGCTGGCCTTCCGGCAACTGCATTACCGCTATGCGATGGCCTACATCGGCAGCAAGAACCAGAACGCGACGGGAACGGGCGGCACGAATTTTATGGAGTGGCTCAAGCACCTGATCGACGAGACGGAACGGCAGTTGGTGTAAAAGCAAACCAAAGAAAATATTCAACGCGAAGGCACAAAGAGGTAAGGAAAGGCGCAAAGGTTAAGATTAGGGCGTTGCACGCCACGCCCCTACAGGGGCTATGCGATATGCGATTGATGGTGGCAAGAAGGGGAGAGAAGGTATAACAACGCCACGCCTCTACGGAAATCCTCGCAGAGATTGAAACTTCTTTATAGACAATTTTGATTGCAAACCCGAAATCTCCCCGCAGTTTACAGTTATTTTGCAAATGTCTCATAGTGGCCTTAGCCAGCAGCGTTACCTTCAGACTGGATAAACGTATGGGAGTCGAATGCTCCCGCTTTGATAGACGTTTGAAGGGAACGTGCAAGCTATGAGTACAAAATCTCGCAATGTGATGATGATCGGCGCGGCGCTGGTTATCAGTGTGGCGGCGCTCGGCGCGGTTGCGGCGCAGTCTGCGACCAGCACCGCCGAGCCGCCAATGGCGACCACAGCGTCGAGCGCTGCGGCGACCGAACAAGCACCCCTGCCGAGCACCAGTGTGGTGCAGGCGCACGGATTTCTCGGTGTGGCGCTTCAGGACAGCGCCAACGGCGTGACCGTCGCGGAAGTCGTGCCCGGTTCGGGCGCGGCGGCGGCGGGTATTCAGGTTGGCGACGTGATCACCGCGATCAACGGCACGACCATCAGCAGCGCGGCGGACGCGACCAAAGTGGTCGCTGGACTTCAGGTCGGCGCTTCCGTCACGGTTGATCTGACGCGCAGTGGCAGCAAGCAGACCGTAACGGCGACGCTCGGCCAACCGCAGCCCTCGGCGCTTCAGGTTCAACCTGCCAATCCGCCCGGTCAGAATCCGCCGCCCGGTCAGGTGAATCCGGGTGGGCCAAATATTCCGGCAGCGCCGGGTCGCGGCTTCGGCTTCACCTACAATCAGGCGGATCAATCGTGGACGATCACCAACCTGAGCAGCAGCAGCCCGCTCTATACCGACGGTTTGCGTCAGGGTGACAAGATCACGACGATTGACGGCAAGACCTACAATCCGGCGGCGCTGATCCAATATCTGCGCTCGCTCGATCAGTCGGCTAAAGTGACCCTGAGCGTCTCGCGCGACGGCCAAACCCAGAGCATTCAGGTCGCGGCCAGCGATTTGACGGCGCTGTTTGGTCGCTTCGGTGGCGGCTTCTTCGGCGGCAACGGTAATGGCAGCGCGAACGGCAATGGCGCTAACCCGATGACGGGCATGGCGCAGATGTCGCCGCTGATCCAGATGATGGCGCAGGCCGGGCATCTCGGCATCACCTATGAGGAGATCAACGCGCAGGTCGCGCAGGCCAACAAGCTGACTGTGAGCGACGGCGCGCTGGTGACGCAGGTCGAATCCGGGTCGGCGGCGGACAAGGCTGGCCTGAAGGTCAACGACGTGATCACGGCGGTCGATGGCATCCAGATCGACGCCAAGCACCCGCTGGTTTACCTGCTGCTGCCCTATCAGTCGGGCGATACCGTCACCCTGAGCGTGCTGCGCGCTGGTCAGACGCAGGATGTTCAGGCGACGCTCACCCAAGCGCAGAACATGGGCATGGGCGGCGGGATGCTCCAGTTCATGTTCCCATTCATGGGTGGCAATGGCAATGGGCCGTTCGGCGGCTTCGGCGGCGGTTTCCCGTTCGGTGGTAACGGACGCGGCAACGGTGGTCAAAGCCAGAATCAGCCGCAGGCGACCGCCACGCCGAACGCTTAACGATGCTTAACACGCCTTCTCGCTTTCGCGGGAAGTAATCCCCCCTTCAGGTTCGTCAGAGACTCCCCCCAGCCTCTGACGAACCCTCCCTGCTTGATGTATAATGCCCACGATTCGCATCAAGTAAGGACGAAGCAGCTCATGACGTGGAAAGAAACTCTGCTGGAGCGACTACACAAACGTGAGGCGAAAGTCGGCCTGGTCGGACTGGGCTATGTCGGTCTGCCGCTGGCGGTCGAGTTCGCCGAGGCCGGATTCACCGTGCTGGGGATGGACGTGAGCGCCAGCAAAGTCCAGCAGTTGAATCAGGGCGAAAGTTATATCGGCGACATTCCGACGGCGCGGCTCAAGCCGCTGGTGGAAGCAGGCAAGCTCTCGGCTACCACTTCCTACGACGACCTGCGTGCGGTCGATACCGTCAGCATTTGCGTGCCAACCCCGCTGGGGCAGGCCAAAGACCCCGATATGTCGTATGTGATCGAAGCCGTCAATGCGATTGTCCAGATCGCGCACGCGGGGATGCTGATCGTGTTGGAAAGCACGACCTATCCCGGCACGACCGACGAGATCGTGCTGCCGCGTTTGCGCGAGCAGGGCTTCAAACCGGGCGAGGACGTGTTCGTCGCTTTCTCGCCGGAGCGCATCGATCCCGGCAACCCGAAATTCGGCGTCCGCAACACGCCGAAAGTGGTCGGCGGCATCAACACGGACAGCACCGAAGCAGCCGTCTCACTCTATTCGACAGCGGTGAATCAGGTCGTGCCCGTCTCGTCGCCAACGGCGGCGGAGATGGTCAAGCTGCTCGAAAACACTTTCCGCGCCGTCAACATCGGCCTCGTCAACGAAATGGCGCTGATGTGCGACAAGCTCGGCGTGGATGTGTGGGAAGTGATCGAGGCGGCGAAAAGCAAGCCGTTTGGGTTCATGCCGTTCTATCCGGGGCCGGGTCTCGGCGGTCACTGCATCCCCATTGATCCGCTCTACCTCAGTTGGAAGCTCAAGACGCTCAACTATACGGCGCGCTTTATCGAGCTGGCAAGCGAGATCAACACCTCGATGCCGCTCTACGTGATCGAGAAGGTGACGGAAGCGCTCAACGACGAGAGCAAATCGGTGCGCGGCTCAAAGATTGTCGTGCTGGGCGTCGCCTACAAGCGCGACGTGGACGACGTGCGCGAAAGCCCGGCGCTCGACGTGATCAGCCTGCTCGAAGAACGCGGCGCGCAGGTCACGTTCCACGATCCGCACATCGGGCAGGTTCGGCTGGAAAATAATGCTATCATGAAGCGCAGCGAATACAGTGATACACTGCTTAAGGAGGCCGATTGCGTCGTGATCGTCACCGATCACAGCGCCTATGACTGGGCGCACGTGCTCGAACACAGTCGGCTGATCGTTGACACCCGCCACGCGACGGCCAAGCGCAGTGGGCGCGCCCGCGTGATTAGTCTCTAGCAGCAGAGGACGGTACTCATGGAGCTTCCCTACAGCCTGCAAACCCTGCCTCCCGAAGCAGTCGATATTCTGCGCTACTACGCGACGCTCAATGCCGATTCCGCGCACACGGATTCGATTGTCGATGGCGCGGGACTGACGGATCGCGGCTTTGGCAAGGGCATTCGCCGTCTGGTGACCAAGAATTATCTGGTGATGAGCAGCGATCAGGTCTATCGCCTGACCGAGCAGGGGAAGCGCGTCATCGCTGAACTCAAGGCGTCCGACAGTGGCAGCGGCGCGAAAACGTCAGGCCGCTCGGAGGAGCGTTTCATCCGGCGGCGGCTAATTCTGGTGACGCCGCGCGCGCTGGTCGCGGGGCAGGCGAGCGGGGTCGCGGTTGGGTTCGACGAAGCCGACGACGACGAATATCTGAACGCGCCCGTCAACCTGCTGCTGCGTTTCTCGGTGCTCAATGGCGAGCCGCGCCGCCCCCGCGAAGTCTCGTTCATGCTGACTAACCGGCACGTACAGCATCCGTTCGAGGTCACGGCGGGAAAGTTCACGGCGGCGCGGATGCGCGTCGAGGTGCTGCAATACCGCGACGAAGGCGACGATTTCGACTTCTGCGGCGGCATGTACGTTGATCTACCCGTGAAGGTCGAGGATGCCAACCCGGTCGCGGACGCATTTGGCGTGGACGTGATCCTCAAGGAAGAGCAGTAGACCACCCCCTCACCCCCTCTCCCCCCTCTCCCACGCAAGCGTGGAGAGGGGAGAAAAGCAATTTCCAGGGCGCACAGGTGCGCTCCTACAACCTCTTACCCTCTCTTAAATCACCGCAATATTTTGAAATACGCCCCGTGACGAAGCGGTTATGATGGGCGCTAGGTCTGCAAAATAATTCGTCCAATCATCGAGGATGAACACACATGACTGCCGATTTCTTCGCCACGCTCGGTTTCATTGTCATCTCGACATTTACGCCGGGGCCGAACAACATCTCCAGCGCGGTGATGGGCGTGCTGCACGGCTATCGACGCAGCCTGAACTATCTGCTTGGTATCTCGACAGGCTTCCTGATCGTAATTTCGCTGTGCGCGGTCGTTTCGGCGGCGGTTCTGAGCGCGTTTCCGTCGCTGGAGACGATTCTGCGCTGGGTCGGCGCGGCGTACCTGCTCTATCTGGCCTATGGCATCCTCAAGGCGAGCTATGCCTTCGAGAGCGAGACCGCCAAACCCCTGACTTTCATCAACGGCTTTATGCTGCAACTGCTCAATCCCAAGCTGATCGTCTATGGGCTGACGCTGTTCTCGACCTTTCTCGCTGGAATCGCCGTCCATCCGCCGCAGCTATTGATCGCTGCCGTGCTGCTGACGCTGCTGTCGTTCGTGTCGATTTCGGTGTGGGCAGCTTTCGGGACGTTCATCAAGCGCTATCTGCGCGATGAGCGGGCGAGGCGCGCGATCAATATCGTGATGGCGCTGTTTCTGGTCTACACGGCGCTGGAACTAGCGCAAATTTTGTGAGTAGGGCTGAGTGCCGAGGAAAAGCAGGACTGAGGGTTGAGGACTGAGGACTGAGTAAAGACAAGCGCTCAGATGGCAGACCCAACCAGTTTCGAATGGCAAATTCAGTTGAGGACTGAGTAAAGACAAGCGCTCAGTGCTGGAACCCACTAGCGCTTATCGTCTTTGGGGGGCAGCCAGCCGAACGGGGCGCTCTCGTCGGTGGGGAAATTGGGCGGCTGGCTCTCGACCTGCGCTTCGGCTTGCGAGAAGCCCTGCCGTAATTCGCGGCTGGAATTACGCTTGCGCAGATCGCGGGCGTAGAAGATGGCATTCTGCTGGCGTGGCTCCAACGTGATGCGAGCGACGCCACGCGCCAGCACATCGACGGGCATCGGCGCGACCCGCCCGAACCACAGCCACGAGAGCGGTGGAATCGAGCCTAAGAGCGACATCAGTCCGTAAAAGGGATTGCGGCGCGCTCCCCGCGCATAAGCGACTGGCGCGCGGATCACGGTGGAGCGCAGGCCGACGCGCGGCGTATAGGCTTCGGCTTCACGCTTGGCGGCGATATACTGCCCGTTGATCCAGGGGGCACGGACGCTGCTCATCAAGACCATGTGGGGAACGCCGCTGCTCACGCACATATTGGCGACGTTGCGCGCCGAGACGAAGTTCAGCCATTGATAGGTGAGTCCCTGCGTGGGATCAGCACGCAGGCTGCCGACGGTATGGATCACGCTGGCATGGCCGCGCGCCCGACCTTTCAGGCTGGCGGGATCCCAAACGTCAGCGGTATACCAGCGCGCGCGCTGCGCCAGCGATCCGAGCTTGTCCTCCGCGCCGGGGCGCACCAACAGTGTCACCTCGACGCCCTCGGCTAAGAGCGCGGTGGCGATGCTGTCGCCCAGAAATGTCCCCCCGCCGGTGACGAGCACCTGCTGTTTCGACGCCATGCTTCCCTCTTGAGTCACGCGCTCATTGTAGCGGGCGCGGGCGAAGAAGAAAAGATTTAACGCAAAGGCGCAAAGGTAAAAAGAAAGGCGCAAAGGAATCTGATAAAATTATTCTGCTGAGGTCGAGAAATACTTGACGGAAGTCAGATAGCGAATGGTCAGTATCAGGCTGCGCTTACCAAAATCGCTTCACGATGCGATCCGCGAACTCGCTAAAGAGGATAACGTTTCGATCCATCAGTTCATTACCTTAGCGCTTGCAGAGAAGGTTTCCGCCTTAAAAACCGAAGAATATCGGATCGAGAGAGGCAGTCACGGCAGTCGCGCGAAATTCGAGGCGGCGCTGGCGAAAGTCGCTTCTGTACAGCCTGACGAATCGGATCGACTTTCGTGATCATTTAATGCGTGCGAAAACGTTCCCAAATTTCGCTAGTTGTGCAATTCGCTTAAATCGTGGATAATAAGAGATCATATAACGGTCGTTGTCTTAACCTGTAAACGACATCACGCCTGCGTTGACCGCAGGGATCAAGCTGGAACTTAAACGTCCGCAGGGACGATACGAATGTTGTGCCAAGTGAAAATATGCGTTGGGCTAGCGTTGTCCAGCCTGTGGGTAGGGTTCATTTACGTCAATCCAACAGAGTCACATGCGCAACATTAAACCTCCAGCCGTGATCTCGTTTGCGCCGATCACGGTGATTTTGAATGGGTATTGTCACAGCGCTAGAGGTACAGAAGCGAAATAAGAAGCGCGTCAGCGTGTACGTGGACGACGCTTATGCTTTCAGCCTGAGCCTCGACGAAGCGGCACGGCTGCACAAGGGGCAAGTCCTTTCGGACGCCGAAATCGAGACCCTTGTCAACGACGCCGCAATTACCGCCGCGACCGACAGCGCGGCGCGCTTTCTTGGTCTGCGTCCGCGCAGCGCTAAAGAAGTGCGTGACAACCTCGCCAAAAAGGGGCTTTCCCCCGCCGTGATCGATGCCGCGCTCGAACGCCTGACCGCGTTCGGGTACATTGACGACCGTGCCTTTGCCAACCTGTGGGTGCAGGATCGCATGACGTACAAGCCAACCAGCCCCAGGGCGCTGCGCTACGAACTGCGGCAGAAAGGCATCAGCAGCGACGTAATCGACGCGGCGCTGGCCGATTTGGATGCCGAAGAAGCGGCGTATCAGGCTGCGGAAGCGCAGTCACGACGGCTTCATAATTTGTCGCAGCGCGAGTTTCAAACCAAGCTCGGCGCATTGCTTCAGCGGCGCGGCTTCTCGTACAGTGTTGCCCGCACCGCCATCCGGCGGCTGATCCAGGAACTTGAAGACGAGAACCCGGATTATTTCGCTGGGACTGATGTTGATATGGATGGAACTGAGACCGATATTCTGGAATGAACACAAGGAAGGAGGAAGCGCAACGGCTCCGTAAGGAGCCGCAACCGCGTGAAACTACATGGATTTGGGATCTGCCCTGATAATGCTGGTGATAGGGCTTATCGTGGGCGCTGTCGCAGGTTATTTCGGTCTTACCTACTACCAGAACATGCAGGGTAGCAACCGTCGTTTAGCGGCGGAAGAGGAAGCCCGCAAAATCGTCGAACAGGCAAACGAGCAGGCTCAAGCAACAACCAAAGATGCTGAAGAGAAGTCGAAGAAGGTACTGGAGGAAGCTGAAGAAACGACGGTGCGCCGCCGTCGTGAACTCGACCGCGAGGACGAGCGCTTGCAGCATCGGCGCGAGGATTTGGATAAGCGCTTCGAGCGCATGGAGCAGCGCGATCAAAACCTGAACAAGCGTCAGAGCCGCATGGATAAGCAGCAGGCGGATTTGCAGAAGCTTCAGGATGAGCGCGCCGCCGAGCTTCAGCGCATCGCGCAGTTGACGATGGACGAAGCCAAAGCCGAACTGATGAAGATCGCGGAGACCGAGTCGCGCAACGACATGGCGCGCATCATCCGTCAGGTGGAAGCGGAGGCGAACGAGGAAGCCGAAAATCGCGCCCGCGAGGTCATTTCGATGGCGGTGCAGCGGCTGGCCTCGGAGCACGTGAGTGAAGTCGCTGTCAGCGTGATTTCGCTGCCAAGCGATGAAATGAAAGGCCGCATCATCGGACGTAACGGGCGCAACATCCGCGCGTTCGAACTGGCGGCAGGCGTCGATGTCGTCGTCGATGACACACCTGAATCGGTCACGATCAGCAGCTTTGATCCGGTGCGGCGCGAAGTCGCCAAGCGCGCGATGGCGAAGCTGGTGGTTGATGGACGCATTCACCCCGCGCGCATCGAGAAGCTGGTCGAGGACGCGAAAGCCGAAGTCGAAGTGGTCATTCGTCAGGAAGGCGAGCGCGCCGCTTACGAGACGGGCGTTCCCGGACTGCACCCCGAAATCATCAAGCTGCTGGGGCGGCTCAAATTCCGCACCAGCTATGGTCAGAACATGCACGCCCACGCGATTGAAACCTCGCACATCGCCGGAATGATCGCCGCCGAACTGGGCGCGGACGTGATGATCGCCAAGACGGGCGGCCTGCTGCACGATCTTGGCAAGGCGATTGACCATGAAGTCGAAGGCACGCACGCGCTGATCGGCGCGGAGTTCGCCAAGCGTTACGGCGTCAACGCGAAGGTCGTCAACACGATTGCCAGCCATCACCACGAAGTCGAGCAGGAGTGCGTCGAAGCCTACATTGTCGAGGCAGCAGACGCGATTTCAGGCGCGCGACCGGGCGCGCGGCGTGAAAGCCTCGAAACCTACATCCGGCGCGTCAAGACGCTCGAAGAGATCGCCAACAGCTTCGATGGCGTGGAGCAGAGCTACGCACTGCAAGCCGGGCGCGAGGTTCGCATCATCGTGCGCCCCGAAACGGTCGATGATCTGGCGGCGCTGCGGCTTTCGCGCGACATCGCCAAGAAGATCGAGGAGTCGATGCAGTATCCCGGTCAGATCAAGGTGCAGGTGATCCGCGAGACGCGCGCCATCGAGTACGCGCGGTAAGACAAAAACGGCATAGCGGCACGGTAGATCGTGCCACGACAATGGTATACGGCGAGTTTCTGTAGGGGTGTTCAAGGAACACCCCTGCATTATTGTTTTTCCGGCTGGTAGATGAGCGCAAGCGTGCCGGAACCAAGCGTTTTGCTTTCGACCAGCCGCAGACCCGTCATTGGCGTGCCATCGGGAAAGAAACGCCGTCCTCTGCCCATGATGAACGGCTCGACGAGGAAGCGATACTCATCGATCAGGCCAGTTCCCATCAACGAGTGAACCAGAGTCGCGCTGCCGTCGATAATGATGTCGCCTCCCGACTGCTGTTTCAGCTTGGTAATGGTCTCCACGATATTTTCCCGGATGATGGTCGATTCTTTCCAGGGAGCCTCTTTCAGCGTGGTCGAGACGACATATTTGTGCATCTTGTTGAGGAGTGGCCCCGGCCCATCGCCCGTCGTCTGGGTTGACCAACCGGGCCAGAGCATCTCATAGGTCGTTCGTCCGAGCAGATAAATGTCGCCCTGCGCATACTGTTCGGTGATGTACTCCATGCGCTCCGCGCTGTTGGTGTTTTGCCACCAGTGATCCATCGTCTCCGCATCAAAAACGCCGTCGAAGGTCATCCACACCTTGACCCACAGTTTTCTCATGTTCAGTTTCCCTTTTGGCCTCGGCTTTACAACTCCCGGTATAGAACTAGATGCAATTCAGGCGTTGAAACGCGCCAAACAAAGATGCTCGCATCGAGCATCTCGCTTGTGTTGACAGGGTAAAGCGCTTGTGGCGTTTACGAGACTGCGTGGTGGGCCGAGGTGGTTCTCTTAATGTTGTCGGTGAAGGTATGCACACGTCCAGCGAGGTTGTCAATCAGGTGGTGCGTAGAGCTTTTGTGTTCGGTCTCAAGCTGATGGAGCATGTCGCCGCTGTCGAAAACACTGTTCGCGCTCTCGATTTTGCCGTCACGCAGCAGCGCAATCAGAATACCGGTGACAGAAATGTGTTGACCGGTTGGCTCTAGTTCGCCGAATTTACCCGTATGCGTCCCGCTGAACGTGTACTGCACCGCGACCTGATCCCCTTCGGCAAGAATATTGTCAACCGCAAAGTGAATATCAGGGAAGGCGGTGCGAAAGAGGATAACGCGCCGCTTCAGGCCATCACGACCGTGCGTCTCGCCGTGTGACTGGACGGAGCCTTCCGTCTGCACAGGCGCGTCGAGGACATAAGTATCGGCATAGATTTCGTCAACAACGTCGAGCTACCCCTGATTGAGAACTTCATCGAAATGGCGGTGAAGTATCAGCTTATTTGCGTCCAGCATTGGGATTCCTTAATCAACACGGATGAAGAGAATCGCATTGTACTCAGTATAAACAGAAACCCAATTGAGATTTGTGAAAGACTAAACAAAAACGAGGGCAGTTTGTCAACCAAACGACCCTCGTTTATTAAAGAATGTTCAACTTACGACGCAGCAGTCGCCGCCGGGGTCGCCGCCGCCGCTGGTTCCGCCGTCTCGACCACCACCTCGGTCGCCGGAGCGCCGATCAGGTTGCCGGTCGTGGGATCGACGCCAGTTGAAATCGCGCCGGAGAGCAGGTCGGCCTTGATCGCGTTGACCTTATCCTCAACGTCCTGCGGAACCGCAGCATCGTGCGCCGGGGCGAAGTCGATGCCCTGATTTTCCAGCGAGAGGATGTAGTTGCCGCCGCCGAGCCAGCCCGTGCCGTTGACGAGCGCCTGAATCATGTTGTAGACGCCGACATCGACGCGCTTCATGGCGCTGGTGATGAGGTACTGCGCGCCGCTGGTCGAGCCGTTGCCGAAGGTCGTGCCGTACTCGTCCTGATCGACGCCGATGACGAGGACACCCTTCGAAGCCGCATACTTGATGCCGCCGTCACCCGTCGGGCCGCCCGCGCCGAAGATCACGTCCGCGCCTTCACCGATGAACTGCTCGGCTGCCGTCGCGCCACGATCCGGGGCGCTGAAGCTGTCGATGTAGACGCCGAGGGTCTTGATGTTCGGGTTGACGTACTTCGCGCCCTGCTCGAAGCCGTTACGATACCGAACAACCGCCGGGACGTTGATACCGTACACACCCGCGACCGTGCCGCTCTTGCTCATCAGGGCGGCCATCGCGCCGACGAGGAAGCCAGCCTGATCCTCACGGTACTGGATACCGACGAGGTTCGGCAGCGGGTTGCCGCTGAAGTCCTGATCGACGCCGATGAAGTAGACGTTCGGGTTGGCGGCGGCGGCGGCGTGCGTCGCGTCGCTGATCAGGAAGCCGACAGTGACAATCGCCTGATAGCCTTCGCTCAGGCAGGTGTTGATGTTATTGGCATAGTCGGTCTGCGCCTGCGTCTCGATGTAGGTGCTGTCGAGGCCGAAATCGGTCGCGGCTTTCGAGAAGCCTTCATAGGCAAACTGGTTGAAGGTGCCGTCGTTGATCTTGCCCACGTCGGTGACGAGGCAAATCTTGTCAATTGACGTGGCGCTCATGGACGCCTCAGGGGTCTCGGTGGCATCCTGAGCATTGACCGCCAGCGGAATGACCGCCAGCAGCGCGAGGATCATCAAAACAGAAAATAATTTGCGACCCATACGGTATAACCCTCCATGTGTCCTGTGAAAAAAAGCTTAACCGATCTTTGTAATGCTACCCTATTTCGAGTGCAAAAGAAAACGCTAACGCTAGAGAAATCGTCGGAAAAGTTGGCACAACTGCACAAATTGAGAGGGAATGCTATGTTAAGAATAAATTCTGTAATTATTTCCGAATTGCCTTCGTCCAACCTGTAAGGATTTTCCCGTAGGGGCGAGACATGCCTCGCCCCTACATTGTCGATTTCAACAGGAATACGTCCGAAGATATGCAGATGTTTACTACGGGAGCATCGCCGTCACGTCCAGCGCGAACAGACTATTGCCCAGATAGCGCGACTGAATCCCCAACTGGCTGATCGGGCGCGTGGTGGGACCGCCAGCGGTCGGCAGGAAGGTGTTGTAGATGGCGTTCACGTCCACGTAGACATAGGGAATCTGGTCGTTCTGGCTCAGATTTTTCCAGCGCGCCTGATTGGTCAGCCGATCATCGCCCTGCTGCGCCTGAAGCGCCAACTGTACCGCCGATCCTGTCCCGATCACGACCATGTTGCCGACTGCGCCAATCCGCACGACCGGATCACTGCTGTCAGGCGCGCTGAGGGTCTGGAACGTCTGTGATTCAACCTGCTCGCTTTGAAGCGGGGCGGTGAACGTCGCCAGCAGCTTGGCGGCGCTGGCTTGCACCGCCTGAGCCGTATCCGCGCTGTCGGTCTTGACGACCAGCAGCAGGTCGAACGGCGTGTCGAGCACGGGCAGCGGATCGTTGGGACGCGGAATCAGCGCCAGCGCGTAGCTGCCCTTGATCTTATCGATCAGGTCGCTTTGCACATCGACGACCGGCTTGACGGTCGTCAGGAAGCTGTTAACCACCGTCTCGATCTGGTCAGCGCTGGGCGCGGTCAGAATTGTTCCCGCCGCCGAAGGGCTGATCGGGAAGGCCGAGAAAGCTTTCCCGGCGAAGTTCAGGTAGGGCAGCGAGTAGAGTGCTTCGGTCGCGGTGGTGCTGGCGTCGGTGCCGCTCTGAACCAGCATGGCGCTGCGCGGGATCAGGTTGAGCACGGATGAGTCGAAAGTTGCGTCGGTCGGTTCGGGCGTGTCGCTGGTGTGCAGGATGACATGGGCTTTCGCGTACGAGGTCTGGAACTGATCGTAATCGACGCCCACGGCGACACCATCAACCGCGCCGCTCAGGAGTAAACGATCCGGCGTTTTGGCGTTGTCAATCGCGTCAAGCGACTGCGTAAGCGCGGTTAGGAAGGGCTGGGCGCTGCCGCCGCTGCTGAGGAGCGCGCCGAGGGCGTGAGCGGAGGCGTTTTTCCCCAGATAGCCGAAGATCAGGTTGTTTGGGGGCAGGGCAGCGCGTACCTGCTGATAGACCGGGCTGGCTGTGAGCGACGGACTGCTGCCGAGCATGGTGTCAATCGTCTCGTGCAGCAGATCGACTGGCCCGGCGAGAACGGCGCTGGGCGTGACGGCGAAGGCCGTATGATCACCCTGATAGACGATCACGTTGCGATAGTTTTCCTGTTTGGGAAAGTCCTGTCCCTTGATGACTGCGGCCAGCGCGTCGGAAGCGGCGAGGGCATTGGTCGTCGGCAGGATCAGCACGGCGTCGTTGGCATCGACGGCGAAGCTGGTGTTGAGCGTTTTATAGGCGACGATGAATTCGTCCTTAAGCCAGGGCAGCACGTTGTTCGTAAAGGTAAAGTTCTCCACGTCGAAGCTGTCGAGCGGGAAGAAGTTGTCGAAGGTTTGCCGCTGCGTGTAGCGCGTGCGCGCCGGCTGAAGGATCGCCGCGACGAACAGGCCGACGTTCATATCGGTCAGTGAGTTGGCTGGATCGCTCAGATCGATGCGCACGAAGCCATCGAAATCGGCGGGAATCCAGTCGAGCGGCGTATCGGCGACACTCGCCGTCGCCGTCGTGGAGGCGGTCGCTTCAGGCGTTTGCGCCAGCGCGGGCAGCGCCGAAAGCAGGATGAACAGGAGGACGAAGAGCGAAATCGAGAGGGTGCGTTTCATGGCCGCGTTTCTTGGTGAATGAGCGTGCTGCTTAATTGTACGCGAAAACCTTAAAAGGACATAAATCGCGCTGCATGAATAAACGCTGGGGAAAGCGCGTTTGGATGCGTCGAAAGCCGCACGAATGCACCAAAGTCTTTCATCTATTTTAGCAGCTTGAAATATATAATTTGGCGTAATCTTGCGCGCGGGTTTGACAGCGATACTGCGTCGCTCACCGCTGCGTACAAAGGACTTTTTTCATGATTAAGCAAGGTATCGTCCGAGCTGCCTTGATGCTTCTCATTGTCTTTGCCGTTGCGCTGCCCACGTTCGCTCAAGACGCGACCGAGGCCGCACCGTCGGCGGACACGCCTTCTGTCTGCACCCCCGATGAATTGAAGCAGGTGATCGCGCAGGTTGGCAAGATCAGCGAAAAAATGACCGATGCCAGCAAAGCAGGCACCGACGCGCAAACGACCGATCAGCTCACTGCCAGCCTGCTGGCGTGGGGCGATGCGTACCAAACGTATTTCAGCGGCGTTTACACGGGCTATCCCCAGTGCATTGACGGCGTGCTGATGTCCGATATGCTGGGATTCCTGCTCAATGAGCAGATGACCCTGTCATCGGCGGCGCTTCTGGGAGCCGTTCAGCCCGACATGGGGAATGACAAAACGCTCATCGACATGGCGACGGCACAGAACAGTATGGAGACACAAGGCTCAGGCGCCTTTTCGACCTTCATCAAACTGGTTGGGCAGGGCAATGCAACCGGCTCATGGCTGCCGGCCTGCACCGCCGATCAACTTAAACTAACGACCACGTTGGATGGTTTTGAACAGACGTGGGTTGAACAAGCGCCAGCAATGCAGACCTATTTGAATGATGGCACGGTGGACAAGACAGCTTATCTCGCGCTGGCGAAACTGGTGGGCGACTTCGACGCTATTCTGCCCAGTGATAGTTGGGATTGCACTGATCTGTATCGGCGGGTCATCAACGATATTTACATCTTCGGCGACAGCTTCACCGCGCTGTCCATCGGCGCGATTGCGCCTTCCATCAAGGACAACGCCGATTTCACGCACTTGCAGCAGTATTTTGACAGCGTTATCAGTGACTACCTGACGACCCTGATTGCGACACCGGAAGCAACGGACACATCGTCATAAGCGCGATTTTGCGACTTTGCGATCTGCGGAAGGGTAGCCTGCTGGCTTCAGAAGTCAGCAGGACGCCCTGTTGATTTACTGCGCTGCGGTGGCGATGTCGCGGCGCTCGAACGACCAGAGCGCGCCGATCACGCAGAGCGCCGCCGCCACGACCAGCACGGCGACATTGCCCCATTCCAGCCCATGCTGCATAACGCTGGTTTCGTCGTAGTAGCGAAAGAACGAGAGCACGCGCAGCGTATCCGCCAGCGAACCACTGGCCGCAGCGCCGAGAAAGTCGATAAAGTAGCTGCCGATCACGAACACGACTGAAACCGCAATCGCCGTTCCCCGCCTGCGGAGCAGCGTCCCGGCCAGTGTCGTGAAGGCCAGCACCAGCAGCGCGCCCGGCAGGACGTTGATCGTCGCGGTAAAGAGCAACCCCGTGTCGATCTCCAGGCCGGGCGTTGCCAGCAGGCTGCCCCACATGCACACGAAGCTGATCAGGGTTACTGCCAATACGCACAGAGCGTAAGCGAGCAGCCGCTCGACGATCAGCCGCCAGCGCGGGATCGGCAGGGTTAGCACGATGTCCATGATGCCGCGATCTTCTTCAGCGGTAGTGATTTTGAGGCCAAGCACCAGCGCGTAAATCGCGTAAATGACCAGCGCGATGCCGTAATACTGCGAAGCCAGGTAACCCGCAGGTGTGGCGAAGAACTGGGCATCGCCGCCGCCGACGGCCTGAATCAGCGCCGGGGGGAGCGTAGCCATCAGCTTGGCGTAATCCTTGAGCGCGCTCACGTCCGGCAGCGTAAACACCTGCGCTGCGCCAATCAGCGCGATTCCGATTGCCCAAAACATGAGACCGCGCCAGTGGCGGCGCAGCGTTTCCTTGAAAACGACTCCCTGCATGGTCGCGCCCTCCCCTAGACAATATCGCGGCGCTGGAAGAACCATAGGCTGCCCAGCGCGCAGATGAGCGCGACGGCTAGCAGCAGGAGCACGCGGCCTGCCTCCAGCCCGGTGAACATGATCTGGCCGCCGTTGTACCAGCTATAGAATGAGATCACGCGCAGGCTGTCGAAGAACGTGCCGCTGGCCGCCGCGCCGAGAAAGTCGATGAAGTAACTGGCGACAACAAAAACGGTTGCCACGCCAATCGCCAGAGTACGGGTGCGCGCGACGGCTCCCGCCAGCGCCGTGAATGCCAGCACCAGCAGAGTCGCCGGGAGCATATTCACTGTCGCTGCAAGCAGCCGTCCGAGGTCGAGGTTGAGGCCGGGCGTGGTTGCCGCGCCAATCCACAAGCCCGCGAAGGTGATTACCAGCATGACAATCAGAATAAGCGTGTAGGCAATCAGGCGCTCGATGATGATGCGCCAGCGCGGGATCGGCAGACTGAGCAGTACGTCCAGAATGCCGCGATCTTCCTCGCTGGAGGTTATACTCAGGCCAGCGAGCACGGCGTAGGTTGCCAGCACCAGCAGCATATAGCTAAAGAAACCGAAGCCGAGAAAGCCTGCGGGGGTCGCCATCTGCGCGGCGTCGCTCAGACCAAAAGCTTTCAGCATGAGCGGCGGCATTTTCGCTACCAAGTCCTCGTACTGCTTGAGGGTATCCATGTTTGGCACGAGGACGATGACGTAGTAGCCGAGAATGCCGATGCTGATACCCCAGTAGATCGCCTGACGCCAGTTGCGCCGTAGGGTGTTGAGTAGAACGACCCCGGTCATTGGGTCGCCTCAGCTTTCTGATGGTTGTTGACGGCAGACTGTGCGCCGTAGTATTTGAGGAAGACTTCCTCCAGCGACGGCTCCTGCACTTCCATATCCTCGACGTAGAATCCATCGAGCGAGCGCAGCAGCGGATCGAAATCGCCGAGCAGTTGCAGCTTGAGCGTTTTGCCGTTGTTCTCGCTGGTGACACCGCTTACGCCCGGCACGGTAGCGACCAGCGACTCTGGCACGGTCTGGCGGAAGCGCAGAATCACGTGGCGGAAATCGGTGCGGGTTAGCGCATCGACGCGCTCGACCGCTTGAAGCTTGCCGCCGCGCAGAATCCCGACGCGATCACAGATGGCCTGAACTTCGCTGAGAATATGTGACGAGAGAAACACCGTGTGGCCTGCGGCGCGGGTTTCTTGCATGAGCTGATAGAACGTCTGCTGCATGAGCGGATCGAGGCCGCTGGATGGCTCATCCAGAATGAGCAAATCCGGCTTGTTCATCAGCGCAATGATCAGGCCGAGTTTGCGCTTGTTGCCCGTCGAATAGGCGCGCATCTTCTTGGTCAGGTCGAACTGTAAACGGTCGGCGAGCGTTTGAACGTAAGTTTTGTCGTAGCCGCCGCGTGCCTGCCCGACGAAGTGGATGATTTGCTGCGCGGTCTGGTTGTCCCACAGGCTCAACTCGCCGGGAAGATAACCGACGCGCTGCTTAATGGCAACGCTGTCGCGCTGGGCATCGAGGCCGAGCAGCGCGGCACGCCCCTCGGTTGGACGGATCAAGTCGAGCAAAAGCCGGATAGTCGTCGTCTTGCCTGCGCCGTTCGGCCCTAAATAGCCAAAGATTTCGCCGCGCTGTACGTCGAGACTCAGACCGTCGAGCGCGCGCGTCGTCCCCGAATAAATTTTCGTCAGCTTGTCCGTATGGATGACGTTCTCCATGTCACCCTCCTTCTTTCGCGCCTATAACGACGAAATCAACCTGCTGTCTTTGCTGCCATAAAGCGATTTATACACGCTAATCTGCATTTTAGTTTTGTCTAAATTAAAGTCAATGACCGAATGTCATTGAAATGTCATGACTTACTCAGTGTAAAGCCGTTTTGCGAGGTTGGTCGCTGGCGGACGACTTTTTGACGGCTTGAGCAGAATCGGCTTTCTTGACGGACAGTACCATAATCCTAACAATTTTTCGCTTGTGAACCATATGGGACGGCAAAAACCTCCGTATAATAAAGTGAAAATAGAGAAAGTTTAACGTGATGAGCAGAGTCGAACGCTTTACCAAACGCGCCCAACGCATCCTCGTCGCCGCTCAGGAAGAAGCTGCCAATTTGCGGAATGCCACTGTCGAAACGCCGCATCTGCTGTTGGGGATGCTGCGTGTCGAAGACAGCGTGGCTTATCGTGTTCTGAATGACCTCCGCATCGACTATGATCGCGTCCTGAACGTGGTTCGGCAGGCGCACCCCGCCGAGCCAACGCCGCCCCAGTCTCAGGAACTCGCGCCGGAAACCAAGCGCCTGCTCGAAAGCGCCTTACAAATCGCGCGGCAGCGCGGCGATCAGTTCATTGGCTCGGAGCATCTGCTCCTGTCGCTGGTCAAAGGCGAAGACAAGTCAATCCGTCACCTGATGCGCCAGATCAACCTGGAGCCGCAGGTCGTGCGCTCGTGCGTCGAGCGCGTGCTGCAAGAGGATAAAGGCGATAATCTGCCCGCGACCAAGCCGTTTGTTCAGGAAACTATCGCGATGGAGGAGCCGGAGCCGCCAGTCAACGCCGCGCCGTCCGAGCCGAACCCGCGCACCAAAGTTCTGCAACTGGTCGAAGCAGGCAAGATCAGCGCGTCGGAGGCCGCCGAACTGCTCAAAGCGATGCGGCTGGCCTCGCTGCCGCTGCCGGGGAACAGCGGTTTTGTGCTGCTGCCGCTCGATGAGGTCAATTTTGACGATTTACGCCAGCGCGGGCTGCGCTTTACGATCATCAGCAAGGGGGGCAAGTCGGAAGTGACGATCCCATTCGAGCAGGCGCAGAGCGAGTTATTCCGCCTGCTGCGCAGCGCTTACGGCGGCGGTCAGGGCAAGCTGATCGATCTGGACGGCGGTCAGGATCGGCTGCAAATTTCCCTCGATTAACAGCCGCTCGAATCGCGCAGGGGCATATGATCTATCGTGCCCCTACATAGCTCCGCGATTTCGATTTCTCGAACTGATCAAACCAGCTTATTGAGTGCGTCCTGCCGCAGATGATTGTACTCGTCATCGTTGATCAAGCCCTGCTTGTGCGCGTCCTCAAGCTGGCGCAGCGTGTCGGCGAGCGTGTGCTGACCGCCCATCATCATCTGCTGATACGCGCCGGATTTGAGGTCGGCGATGGGAATCTCCTGCCCACCGAAGCGGATCACGCCGCGCTGGAGACCGCTCATGATGTCGGCGACGGCGGGATTGGTGGTCGGGTTACCGCCGACGTAGCCGTTGGGCGTCATGACGTAAGTCGATGTCGTCGCAGTCGTGGTCGGGATGCCGCCCGCACCGCTCAGATTAATCGCGCCGGTGCCGCTCAGGTTGATCGGGTTGGTGGGTGAGCCGATAGTGACAGAGTTTGACTTTCTGCGGCTGAACGACGACACGATCATCCCGCCGACCAGCAGAACGGCGAAAATCCCAATCATTGTCAGGGTGACCTGACTGGTCACATCGGTTTTATGCGTGCCGTCGGTACAGGAGAAGTAGTTGTTAAAGCCTGATCCGTGATAGTCAGAATAAGCGACTTGCTGGCTTGCCAGCGTTTGTCCCGCCGGGCAGTACAGCGATGCCAGCGGCGCAAAGATGCTTGGCGAGAAGATCGTCACCACTAACCAGATGACCGCCCCCACAATCATCAGCAGACCGAGTTTGCCCATCGCAGCGCTTCCTCATCTATGTAACCTCAGTTTCGGATAGGGTCTGTCCGCAGGGGCACGACAGGTTGTGCCCCTACAAAAACCTTCCCGCAAAATTTGCTATCCGAAATTCAGGTTATGTAAGAGATCAATGTCAACGGAGGCAGCCCTAGACCAGTTTGTCGAGAGCTTCCTGACGCAGATGCCCGTATTCGTCCGAATCGATCAGCCCCTGCTTGTGCGCATCCTCAAGCTGGCGCAGTGTATCGGCGAGCGTGTGCTTGTTCTCTGAGCTGGCCTGATGCACGTAATTGGCTTTCAGGTCGTCGAGCGAAATATCCTGCCCGCCGAAGCGCAGCACGCGGCGATTATTCGCATCGCCCGGTTGCGGGTCGTAGGTGGGCTGCACGAAGCGGTTGGAACTGCCGCTGCTGGAGCGCGAACTGCGCCCGCCAGTCGCGCGCTGACCAGCGATAATCGTCAGGATGACGCTGCCGCCCAGGAACACGAGGTAGATGATGATGACAGGCCCCATCACATTACCAGAGACATCGCGTTGATCGCCAGCGGCGTTCACGCAGTAGAAGCTGTCGGTGGTGTCGGTTTCGCCGGGACGGTACGACGAGGTGTATTGCTGGCTGGTGAACGTTTCACCGGGTTGACAAAACAGCGGCCCCAGCGGAGCCATCAACTGAGGATCGACCATTGCGGCGACGAAGATAATGACAGACAGGAAAATTCCGATGATGCCAATTTTCATCATGATAGCGCCATCCTCATCCCGATAAATTTCATATGATCATAACATAGCCCCGCATCGCTGGGGCTTCTGCTATAATTAAAAACTTGCAAATTTCGCGCGCGAGACGGACAGATGACGCTCGAAAACCTCGTTCATTCAGCACCCGTACCGCGCCACCGCGATGCGTAAAGCCGTCGTGCTATGCCTGCTGCTGATCGTGCTGGCGTTCCGCCTCGTCGCCGCCCAAAACGCCAGCGATCCCTATCAGGTCTTTCTGATCAACGGCGACCAACTCGATTTCATCGATCTGCGCACGGGCGCGCAGAATCAGGTCGCGGTCACGGGCGATCACTTCACCATCGTCGGCGATCAGGTCATGTATTACGATCATTCCGACAACCGCGTGATGCTGGTCGCGCCCGATGGCACACTGACGCCACATCCGTTCATCCAGCCGGACGAAGGCGTGATGCGCATCGATTGGCACATCTCGCACGATGGGCAGACGATTGCCTGGACGGAAACGAGCGGTGAGCCTTCGGCGCTGGTGACGAACACCTGGATCGCGCAGATCGACGGCACGCAGAAGCGAGCGGTGTTCGAGGACGGGCCGCGCAACGGCATTCGCGCCTATCCGGTCGCTTTCAGCGCCGACAAATCGATCCTCTACATGGATTATCAGCCAGATACGATTGGCGACCTGACGCCGTTTCGCCAGTACGCGGGCTTGTTCTCGCTCGATCTGGTCAGCGGCAAGACCAATTCGCTGCCGGGCGAGCCGGGTTGCTTTTGCGGCGCGGGCATCGACGCGGACGTGTTTCTGCGCCTGACGCTGGCGAACGGCGGCTTCAATCTACGGATTCACAGCCTCGCCAACAGCACCGACACGACGCTGCCGCCCGTCAACAACTTCACGCAGGGCGGCGACGTACTGATCGCGCCGGACGGCAATCGCGCTGTCTACGCGCTGGCGCAGATCAGCGGCTTTGGTACGCAGCAGCAGTCGATTCAGACCGTGATCGTCCTGGTCGATTTGCTCAATCTGACCCAGCAACCGCTTGGTCAGCCGCTTGATCATCTGCTGCGCCCGCTGCTGTGGACGGAGGACGACAGCGCCGTTCTGCTGGTCGATCCACAGACACAAACCACCTGGAAAGCCACGATCCGCGATGGGAGCTTCCAAAAGGTTGCCAATGGAATTTATCTCGGTACGGTATAATGAAGCTGTATTGAGAAAGTGGCCTGCGCATCTGGACTAGTTGTCATTTATCATAGTGGTTTAGAGCCACTTTCCATCTTGTTGTTCACTGGGAACGTTCCATCCTGATGATCACCGTCTCCGACCTTGAACGCCGAAAAGCGAAGTACGCCCCGGTCGCGGCGCTGCTCGAAGAAATGTTCGGGCGACCGGATTGGCGTCCCTCGCTGCCGCCGCTCGACGAGTTGATCGACTGCATTCTGAGCCAGAGCACGACCGACGCCAACCGCGACCGCGCCTTCGACGCGCTCAAGGAAGCCTTCCCGACCTGGGAAGCGGTCATGACCGCGCCGACCGCAGACGTGATCAGCGCGATCAAGCCAGCGGGTCTGTCCAATCAGAAAGCCCCACGCATTCAGGAAATTCTGCGCCGCATCTACGCCGAGCGCGGCGAACTCAACATCGACTTTCTGGCCGACCTGCCGATGGACGAGGCGAAAGCCTGGCTCACCAGTTTTTACGGGGTGGGGCCAAAAACGGCAGCCATTGTCCTCTGTTTTGCTTTTCGACGCCCCGCTTTCCCGGTCGATACGCACATTCATCGCGTCGGGCAGCGGATTGGCTTTTTGCCCCAGGGCATCAGCGCCGACGACGCTCACCCAGTCATGGAGGCCATCATTCCGCCGGATGATTATCTGAACTTTCATCTCAACCTGATCCGCCTCGGACGCGAAGTCTGTCAGGCACGTCGTCCACACTGCGAAATCTGCCCACTGACGCCCTTTTGTGACTACTTTCAGAGTTCCGTATGACTGATAAGACGAGCTTACAGGTACAGGATCAGGAAATCGGCGCGATGCGCCACAACCTGAATCTCTTGCGCGCGCAGCTTCAGGCCGGGCGTGTGGAAGGCGGTTTTCTCGATAAACAGATCACCAAGCTGGCCGATTTGCTCGAACGGCTGGAGCAGGAACATCGCCAGTTGAAGAAGCAGGGGCGGCTTGAAGGACTCTATAACGTCAGCCGCCTGCTCGGATCGTCGCTCGATTTGCAGATTGTGCTCAATCAGGTCATGGACGCGATCATTCAACTGACGGGCGCGGAGCGCGGCTTTCTCATGCTGCGCAATGACGACGGTCAGGTCGAAGTGCGCGCGGCACGCAACCTCGACCAGAAAACGCTGACCAGCGATCAGTTCAAGTACAGCCGCACCGTCGCCAACCGCGTGCTGGATAAAGGCGAGTCGGTCGTCACGACCAACGCCGCCGAAGACCCGCGCTTTTCGCGCAACGACAGCATCGTCGGGCAGGGCTTGCGCAGCATCATGGCGACCCCGCTGCGCGTGCGCGGTCAGGTGATCGGCCTGATTTATGTGGACAGCAGCGCCAACACCGGGCTGTTCGAAGACGACGACCTGGGTATGATGGACGCTTTCGCCGGACAAGCGTCGATTGCCATCAACAACGCCTTTCTGTTCGCGACTACCGACCAGAAGCTGACGGCCAGAGTCGAGGAACTGAGCCAATTACGCCGCATCGACGCACAGTTGAATGAGACGCTCGACGCCGATAAAGTCATGAATTACACCCTCGACTGGGCGGCGCGCGTCGCGGGCGCGGACGTGGGCTTTCTGGGGTTAGTCTCGGATAGCGCATCCTTTCCAACGATCAGCAGCTACGGCGTCGAAGCCGACGATACGATGCCGCTGGCATTGGAAAAGAGCTATCCGCAGGTGATGAAGGTCGTGCAGGGCGGCGAAACTGCCGTGATCAACGAGGAGCGACGCGGCTATGGCGTGCTGATCGTCCCGGTCAAGCGCGAACAGAAAGCGTTCGCCGTGATTGTGCTGCGGCGTACCGGCATGTTCAGCGACGAGCAGAAGGAAGTCGTCGAGCGGGTCGTTGCGCGTGCGGCGGTCGCCATCGAGAATGCGCGTCTCTACGCGGCGGTTCAGTCAGCAGACCGCGCCAAGAGTGAGTTCGTCGGCATCGTCGCCCACGATCTCAAGGTACCGATGACCAGCATCCTCGGCTACGCCGATCTGACGCTGATGGACGGCGGCTTGCAGGAGCAGCAGGTCAATTACCAGAACCGCATTCGTGATACGGTCAAGCGCATGGAGATGCTCGTCTCCGATCTGGCCGACATCAGCCGCATCGAGAGCGGCCACTTCTTCATGAACGAGACGCGCGTCAAGACCGAGAGCATTCTTCAGGGCTTGCGCGACGCGATCATGACGCAGTTGAAAACGCGCCATCACAATTACGTCGAGCAGATTGAGCCGAATCTGCCGGATATGCAGGTCGATTACTACCGCTTGCTGCAAGTGCTGACCAATCTCGCCAGTAACGCGTACAAATATACGCCCGACGGCGGCACAATCACGCTGGGCGCGCGCCGTGTTCCCGGCGAAGCGGGCAAAGCGGATCGGATTGAGTTTAGCGTTTCCGATACGGGCATCGGCATGTCGCGCCAGGCGATCAGGAAGCTCGGCACGAAGTTCTGGCGTGCCGACGACGAATACACGCGCTCGCAGCCCGGTACGGGTCTCGGCTACGCGATCACGTCGAGCCTGGTCGAACAGATGGGCAGCAAAATCGTGGTCGAGAGCGAGGTCGGCAAGGGCAGTAAGTTCACCTTCACAGTGCCGACAGCGAAGGATTGAGGATGGGGATTCACCTGTTTCTCTCGCCGCATCTGGACGATGCGATTCTAAGCTGCGGCGGCGCGATCCATCGGCTGGCGCAGGCTGGAGAGCGGGTGATTATCGTCACGGCAATGGCGGGCGACCCACTCGACCCGCTGCCGAACAGTCCGCTGCTGCAAGCGATCAACGCGCAGGGGGGCTTCAACGCAGCGGTGCGCCGCGCCGAAAGCGCACAGGCGGCGCAGGAAGTTCACGCGCAGGTCTACGATCTGGCGCTGACCGAATCGGCTTTTCGCACCACCTACTGCGGCGCGGGCGATCTGATCGCCCTTTATCCGACGCTGGAAAGCGCGCTCGCAGGCGTCAACGAGGCCGATGATGCGCGGATTTCGCTGTTCGACCTGCGTTTGCCGTTCGATGAAGTGGAGACGATCTACGCGCCGCTGTGTGTCGATGAGCACGTCGATCACCAACTGGTGCGCGATTGGGCGCTGATCCTGACCGGTTCGACCGATGCGCCCGGATTGGCCTTTTACGAAGAATATCCGCAGGCGCGCAATCAACGCGCGGTCGGGCGCGCGCAGGCGTTCTACCGCCACCATCTGCCCGCGCTGACACTCGAAAGCGCGTTGATTCCGCTCAGTGATGCCGACTTGAACGCTCGGCTGCGCGCCATGCGCTGCTTCCGTTCGCTCCCGTATAATCTGGCGGAAATGGAACAACTGACGCGCGACTATTTATTCACACTTGGAGATGGCACGCCAGCCGAACGCTTCTGGCGTGCCGTTCGTTGAGGAGACGCTCATGGCGCAGGAGACGCAGACGCTCGCACAGGCACAGGCGCAGCTTGAAGAACTGATTCACGCTGCCCAAAATGGCTCCCTCGTCCCGATTCGCCTGCCCGGTCAGTTGGAGGCGATTCTGAATCTGGTCGAGCAGGCGCAGGCCGAACAGAAAGAATTGCAGAACAAGGCGGCAGTTGCCTCGGTCGATGACGAGGAATTTCTCAAGGCGCAAGCCTTTTTCGTCTCGCACGCCGTCCATGAATTGCGCACGCCGATGACCAGTATTCGCGGCTACGCCGACATGCTGCGCAGTATGGGCGCGCTCAACGACATGCAGAAGCAGTTCGTCGAGACGATTCGCATCAACTCCAAGCGCATGGAAGGTCTGCTCACCGACGTGAGCGACACCGCCAAGCTCAAGGCCAACGTGCTGCGCACCAATATCAAGATGGATATGTTCAAGAACATCGCCATGATGGTCGAGAAGCAGGCGCAGCCTGTCACCGAGGAACTCGGCGCGAAGCTGACCTTCGAGATTCCGCAGGGTTTGCCGATTCTCAACGTCGATGGCGAGCTGCTGGCGAAAGCGCTCTACAAGCTGGTCGAAAACGGCCTGCGCTACAGCAGTGGCAGAGGCAAATTTGCCGAGGGCGGCGAAACGCCTGAGGCTGATGATCCGCAGGGCGAGGTCAGCGTGCGCGCGACGGGCGAGGGCAACAAGCTGATCCTCAAGGTGCAGGACAACGGCATCGGCATGTCGGCGGAAGAACTCAATCAGCTTGGGACAATCTATTTCCGCGCCGACAACGAGCTGGTGCGCAGCTACAAAGGCAGCGGCTTAGGTATTCCCGTGTCCTACGGGATCATTCGGATGCTTGGCGGCACGATCACGGTCGAAAGCCAGCCGAATCAGGGGACGACCTTCACCATCACACTGACGGGGATGAGTTAATGCAGGTCGAACAGGCGCTGCGTGCTCTGGCGCAGCTTCGGTCAGCCGCGCCGCCGACGACTTCGGCGCGCCTCGGCGAAGTGATCACGCTGCTACAGGAATTGAACGAAGAAAACGTCGCGCTCACGCAGGAACTGGCCGCGACTCCGCCGAGCAGCGCCGATCTGATTCCGCATTCGCTTGAACTCATGCGCACTTCGATGGAGTTGGTACGCGGTCAATCCGAGGCGCTGCGCGCGGGCAAACTCGGTCGCGTTACGACCGAGCAGGCCGACTGTCTGAAGCTGGTCTACGAGTATGCTTCCAGCGCGATGGGTTTGCTCGAAACGCTCGATGACATCACGCTGCTGCGGAGCGGTTCGTTGAGCCTTAACTCGCAGGTGATGAGCGGGCTAGACTTGCTGGCGGCGGCGTGGCAGAAGCATTTCGAGGCGGCGGAAGCCCGCGAGCATCACCTCAATATCCATGCCGACGATCCGCTGCCGTCGGTGATTGGCGATCACGATCTGATTCTCTCGGTGGTCAGTGATTTGCTCGACAACGCGATTCGCTACACACCGTTCAGCGGCACGATCCGCATTACTGCCGAGACGCTCGGCACGCACGTGCTGTTCAGCATTGCCGATAACGGCATCGGCCTGAGCGCGCAGGATATGGAGCAAATCGGCCAACCGTTCTGGCGTGCGCTCTATCAACCGCTGGTGCGCCAGCATCCCGGTGCGGGGCTGCACCTGTATCGCGCGCGGCAAATTCTCGAACTGCACGAGAGCGAACTGCTCTTTTCCGGCGAACCGGGCATGGGCAGCACCTTCAGCTTCACGTTGGGAGTCGGTTAGCAGCATGGCGCAGGGCAAACGCATCAAAATCAGATGGAAAGTCACAACGGGACACAAGGAACCGTAGGGACGGCATTGATGCCGTCCGCTATGCCGGACGCGCTAAATCGCGTCCCGACAAAATCCGTATCGCCTTTCATGACCCGAACATAAATTTGATGCGTTCGCCCTGAGCATGTCGCTGGCGTAGTTTACAAATATTATCTTTTGTGTTATAGTAAATGCGTGAGAGGCCGCGTCATACGTCTACATGCGGCAACAATTTTCGAATGTCCTCAAGGGACACAGCGCAGGCTGTGTCTTTAATTTAATAGCCAGGACGTAAATGCGCTGAAGTTGGGGCGCGTTTTTTGACGGATATAGGAGTCATAACGGTGAATCAGCCGCAGTATCTAACCCCGGATGGTCTCAAAAAGCTGGAAGAACGGCTCAAATTCCTTCAGGACGTGCGCCGTCCCGAAGTCGCGGAGCGGCTGCGGCAGGCGCTCGAAGAAGGCGGCGATTTAAGCGAAAACGCGGAATACGAAGACGCCAAGAACGAGCAGGCGTTTGTCGAAGGCGAGATCATGCGGCTGGAAGGGATTCTCAGCAGCGCGCAGGTGATCGAGGAGAAGGCGGGCAAGAAGGATGCGGTTGTGCTCGGCTCGAAAGTGACGGTCGTCGAGGAAGGCGAGAGCGCCAAAGAAATTTATCATATCGTCGGTTCGGCGGAAGCCAACCCCGCTGAAGGCAAAATCTCCAGCGAAAGCCCGCTCGGAAAAGCGCTGCTCGGCTCGAAAGTCGGGCAGAAGGTGACGGTCAATGCGCCCGCTGGCGAAATCGTC
>DASZXN010000692.1:0-10259 GCA_035545875.1 Phototrophicaceae bacterium | reverse complement strand
GGGTATTGTAGCCATTCACGCTGGCGTCGTATGTCCAGACCGTTGACCAGGTGTTGTTGTAGGCCGTCCACAAATCGACCGTCAATTTGGCGTTCGTGTTCATCTTACGCAGCATCCAGAACGTCAGCGTCGGATTGATTGCCGCTGCCCGTCCAGGGCTATCGGTCGTATTGGCGGACGTATCGTGCAGCAGATCAATCGCGTAGTGCATCTGAAGCATCTGCACGTCGTTGGGCGTGTAGTTGCCGTAGGGACTGTCGGCGTAGGCGGTCGCCGTATTGAGCGCGCCGCCTTTTTCGGTGGTCGCTCCCCACTTGCTGCCAATCGCGTCCCACGTCGAGGCTGTGAACGTCGGGTTTTCGGCGTTGTCGACGAACGGATAGGCGATGTAAGGCGAGCCGTTCTGCCGCACGAAAGCGATGTCGTCAATGTACCAGCCTTGACCAAAGGCCGCCGCGCCGTTATCGACGTAGAGGGCGAAGCGCAGGCGGAAGGGTTGGGTCTGCCAGTTGGGAATCGCCGTCAGATCAAGCTGAACCTGCTGCATGGTCAGGTTGGTACGGCTGGCTCCGCTCGGCACGCTGTTGTAATCGACGATCACGCCGTTGGGCACGTCCGTCCAACTCTCGATGGAAGAACTGCTCAGGTTTTCGCTCGGATCGGTTGAGTCGCGCGTGTACTGAACCCGGATGCTCGCGTTCAGGGCGATGTCATAGGCTTCCCAGAAAGACAGCATCGGATGGCCCGTATTGCCGCTGGAATCCTGGGTAGGGGCGTCAGCCGTCGTGATGTCAATCGGGTATTTGAACTCCAGATAGTGGACGCGCGCATTGGCAGCACCGGTCGGCGCGCTAATGTTGTACAGGTTCTGGTAGCTGCCGGTCGTGTTACTGCTGCTGGTTGGGCTGTCGTCCCAGGCCATGCCGCTGTGGGCATGGGTGGTGGTCAAATCCCAGCGGCGTGTGGTCGATGGGCTGGTCAGACCCTGGTTGTCGAACGAATCGCCGTCGTAGATGAAATTGTCCATCTTAAGACGGTCATTCATATTCCAGGAGTTGTTGATCGTGTAGGTTGTGCTCGGCGCTGCGTCGTTGACAACCTGAAGATCGTCGATATACCAGCGGAACGGGCCGGACTGCGCCGCGTTGCTGCCGATGATGAAGCGGAAAGTAACCTTCGTGTTGCCGGATTGCGCCGCCACAAACGAACTCAGGTCAATCTGGCTGCGTGTCCAGGCGTAATTCGAGGTTCCCTGGGAACGGGTCGCAATGGCCGTCCAGTTCGTCGGCACTGGGTTACCGGAGCCATCGACTGCATAGCTGCCCACATCCAGTTCTGCCGTGACGTTGGAAGCGTTGGCGAAATCCCAGATGTCCCAGAAGCTCAGAATCGGATGCGCATTCGTTCCGACATCGACGTAGCCGCGCAGTTCCAGCGTACAGGTTTGGTTGCCCGGCCAGCTTGTTTGACCGGGATTGTCCTCGAACTGGAAGAGTGGCGAGACAGAGTTGGAACCCGCGAGGCCGCTGGTTGTGGTCGATTCGTTTTGTCCCCAGAGACAGCTATTGCTTTCATGCGCCGTAAGCGCCGTGCCTGAAGTAGCTCCAGGAGTCATCGAGAAGCTAATGTTGGCTCCACCGCCGTCCTCGGCATAATCCACGCGGATGGTGTGCATCCCCGCAGGGATCGAAACCGTTGCCGATCCGCCGACGTTCCAAGCCTGACTCCACACAATGGGCGGGTTTTGACCATCCAAATAAACGTTGGCGGCATCATCAGCCGCAATACTGATGGTGTAACTGGTGGTTTGGGCGATAAAGAAAGTGCGTGTAAATGACGCACCATAACCAGTAGTCGCGGTCACGCCTGTGTTCCCGCCGGGACTGGCGTTATTTCCCCAATCAAAACTGAAGCTGTTGGAGCTAACGAACGTTGTTATGTTTTCGCTTTGCGAGAACGTGATCGGCCAACCGCTTGTTCCGCGCGAGCCGTGCGTCTGGTAGTTGTACCACTGAACTTTCCAGACATCCGCCAAGTCCAGCCGCCAGCGCGACGGATCGTTCATCTGGTCAACAAAAGGCAGCGTCCAGCCGGAATCGGAAACGGTCGGCGAGGGGCCGGGGGATGGCGTCAGGGTGTCAGTTGGCGTCAACGTATTGGTCGGTGTGGGCGTAAAGGTGTCGGTAGGGGTTGGGGTATCGGTAGCACGCTGACCCGCGCCCACACTCGTCGGCGCGCGATGGATCGGCGTAGGGAAGGGGGTTTCTGTCTGCGGATGCCCGGCCACCCAGGTGACCGTCTTCCAGAACAGCGGCGGGTCGCCGCCTTCATTGACCAGATTTGGGGCAGTCGAACCGCAGTTTCCACCCTGGGGAAGCGCTTCATCACCGCCGATATTGCGGACGACGTTGCAGAAGACGTTGCCAATCGCCGGGCCAGTGGCCGCCAGCGTGACGCCCGCCGCGAGTGCCAGCAATACGAGGATCAGCGCGTACTCGACCATCGCTTGACCCTGTGGCTTCGACCGGTTTCCGCTCATTTTTAACTTGACCATACGCTATCCTTGTTGCGCCCCTGCGAGCACAAGCAAAATGAATCGTGTAGAACCCCTCTATCTTATAGTATCTAAAAGTCAGGATTTTGAGCGAAAAGTTTATGTTTAAGTTGTTCTAATGCCTAAACAATTAGGGCGGCGCGTGGTATTCTTCCCTCATTCCGCCAACAATTCAAGGAGATCAGTCCGATGACGGCAGCACTTATTGATGGGACGGCAATCGCCGAACAGATTCGCTCGGATATTGCGCTGGATGCGGCGCGCTTCAAAGCGCAATATGGCTTTCCACCCGGTTTAGGCGTGGTTTTGGTCGGCGATGACCCGGCTTCAGCGCAGTACGTGCGCATGAAGCGCCGCGCCTGTGACAAGGCCGGGATTACCTCGGTCGCTCACGTGCTGCCCGCGACGGCAGCACAGGCCGATGTCGAAGCGGCGGTGCGCGAATTGAACGCTGACCCGGCGGTTCACGGGATTCTGGTGCAGCTTCCCATGCCCAGGCAGATCGATGAAGAAGCGGTGCTGCGTCTCGTGAGCATCGACAAGGATGTTGATGGCTTAAGCCCGCTCAACATCGGCCTGCTGGCGATGAAAGGCCGCGATCCGCTGTTCACACCTGCTACGCCGACGGGTTGCATCGAGCTGCTCAAGCGCAGTAAGGTCAATCTCGATGGCGCGAATGCCGTCGTGATCGGGCGCAGCAATCTGGTCGGGATGCCTGTCTCGCTGATGCTGATCAAGGCCAACGCGACCGTCACGCTTTGCCACAGCCGTACCCACAATATCGCCGAGATCGTCAGGCAGGCTGATGTGGTGATCGCGGCGATTGGCAAGGCGCGCTTCGTCAAAGCCGAGTGGATTAAGCCGGGCGCGGTCGTGATCGACGTGGGCACGAACAAAATTGACGATCCAAGCGATTCGCGCGGCTATCGCTGGGTGGGTGACGTGGATTTTGAGGCAGCCAAAGAGGTCGCCGGTGCGATCACCGAAGTCCCTGGCGGCGTCGGCCCCATGACCATTGCCATGCTGCTCCACAACACCATGAAAGCAGCCTGGCGGTTGGCGGAAAAGCGCACGCCTTAAGTTGTTTCGATAGGCGCGTCGTGCTAAACTGAACATCTATTCTTTCGCCCCAGGAATTTGTGCATGACGACGCTGCTGGTCAAATCTATTCATACGCTGGTGACCATGGACGCAGCGCGCCGCGAGATCAGGAATGGCGCGCTCTTCGTCCGTGACGGGGTGATCGAAGCGGTGGGCACGGAAGCGGATATGCCCGCCGAGCGTCCCGACCGCGAGATCGCGTTGAGCAAGCACGTCGTCATTCCCGGCCTCGTCAACACGCATCACCACATGTTTCAAAACCTGACGCGCGTGATCGCTCAGGAACACGAACTGTTCGATTGGCTGCGCTCGCTCTACCCGATTTGGCAGCGCTTGAGTGGCGAAGCGATTTACACCTCGGCAAAACTGGCGATGGCTGAACTGATTCTGTCGGGATGCACGACTTCCAGCGATCACCTCTATACCTATCCCAACGACTCCAAGCTCGATGACGAAATCCGTGCGGCGCAGGAAATCGGGATGCGCTTTCACGCCGCGCGCGGCGCGATGAGCGTCGGCGAGAGCAAAGGCGGCCTGCCCCCCGATTCGATGGTCGAGGGTGAAGAGAACATCCTGATCGACATGCGCCGCGTGATCGAGCAGTTTCACGATCCCAAGCGCCACGCCATGCTCAAAATCGTGATCGCGCCATGCTCGCCGTTCACGGTCAGCCAGAATCTCATGCGCGAAGCGGCAGCGCTGGCGCGCAGCTACGGCGTGCGCCTGCATACCCATCTCGCCGAAACGCCCGGCGACGTGGCCTACAGTCTCGAAAAATTCGGCACGCTCCCCGGCGATTACGCCCGCGATGTCGGTTGGGTCGGCGAGGATGTCTGGCACGCCCATTGCGTCTGCCTGAACGAGCGCGAAATCACGCTGTTCAGCAAAACGGGGACGGGCGTTGCCCACTGCCCATCCTCGAATTTGCGCCTCGGCTCTGGCATCGCGCCGATCCGCAAGATGCGTGACGCGCAGGTGCGTGTTGGTATCGGCGTGGATGGCTCGGCGTCGAACGACGGCGGTCATCTGCTCAACGAGGCGCGCATGGCAATGCTCGTCGCGCGGGCGGGCGGCAATCCGGCAGGGCTGACGGCGCGTGAGGCGCTCGAACTGGGGACGCGCGGCGGCGCGGCGGTCTTAGGCCGTGACGACATCGGCGCGCTCGCGCCCGGCATGTGCGCCGATTTCGCCGCTTACCGCATCGATACGGTTGGCATGGCTGGCGCGCAGCACGATGTTGTCGCCGGACTGGTGCTGTGCCAGTCGCAGAACGCCGATTTGGTGGCAATTAACGGGCGCATCGTTGTCAAGCAGGGCGTTCTGCAAACCGTCGATTTGCCTGTATTGATTGAGAAGCACAACGCGATCTCTCAGCGGTTGCTGCGAGGTGAGATGTGAGCCTGCGCCTCGGCGTGATGTGCGCGGTCATGGACGAAAAAGGCAACATTCTGCTCTCGCGGCGCGGCGATCTGAACACGTGGACACTTCCCGGCGGTCGCCTTGATGCAGGCGAGCGGCTCGAACACGCCGCTGCGCGCGAAGTTCAGGAAGAAACCGGCATCAACGTCAAAATTGAGCGCGCTGCCGGGCTGTACTATCTGTCCGACTGGCAGCGCATGAATGTCTTGTTCGTCGGCAGGCCGCAGGGCGGCAGATTGCAGGGCAAGATGCGCGAAACCCGCGCCAACCGCTACTTCACCGCAGGCTCGCTGCCGCAAAAAGTGATCGGCGCGAAAGAAGCGCTCGGCTCGTCGCGCCCTCAGAAAATCATCACCGCGACTCCGGCGGAACTGCGTCGGCTCAAGCTGCGCTTCGGTTGGCGCTGGGTCTACAACCGCCTGAGCGGGCATCCAGAGCCGAAATTCCCCCTCTTGAACGTGCGCGCCGTCGCCGTGCTGATCGATGACGTGAGCCGCCGCGTGCTGACGCTGCCCGGCCCCGGCTACAACGCTGCCGACAGCGCGATTGGCTTTCGGATGCTGCCGCGTGTGGCCTGTGATGGCGAGGCCGCGCCCTGGGATCAACTGACGTTCGCGCTTCAGCAGATGATTGGCGTGACGCCGAGCTTTCAATGGGTTGGCTTGTGGGAAGACAGCGAACGCGCCATGATCGAGTTTGTTTTTGCGGCGACGCTGCGCGAGCGCGATTTGCCCGGCTCGTTTCAATGGACGGCCAGCCGTAACGCTGCCTTCAGTGACCGTGATCTGGCCTACGTCGAGCGTGTCAAGCCGAGCTATGCGCGTGACCCTATCTGGGCGATTGTCGCGCGTGAAGAGCCGAACGATCTGATCCTACAGGAGGCGAAGCTATGACGCTCGCACAGCGGATCGCCGTCGCGCGCGGAGATTTTCGCGCGCAGTTGATCCTGCGCAACGCGCAGTTGGTCAACGTGCTGTCGGGTGAAATTTACGCAACCGACATTGTGATTGACGATGGCGATGTCGTCGCGCTCGGCGAAGGTTATCAGGCGATGCGCGTTATTGATCTGAACGGGCGCTACGTCTGTCCCGGTTTCATCGATGCGCACGTCCACATCGAGAGCAGCCTGTGTACCCCGCCGGAGTTCTCGCGGACGGTATTGGCGCATGGCGTGACTGGCGTCGTCACCGATCCACACGAGATCGCCAACGTGCTTGGCTTGGATGGCATCCGCTTCATGCTCGAACGAGCGAAGAATGGGCCGATCAACGTGTTCGTGATGGCTCCAAGCTGTGTTCCGGCGACTTCGATGGAAACCAGCGGCGCGCGCCTCGAAGCGGAGGCTTTAGCGCCACTCCTGAGCGATTCGTGGGTGCTGGGTCTCGCCGAGATGATGAACTATCCCGGCGTGATCAACGGCGACGAGGGCGTGCTCGACAAGCTCGACCTGTTCCGGGATCGTGTGCTTGATGGTCACAGCCCGGCGGTGCGCGGCAAAGCGCTCAATGCCTATGTGACCGCTGGCATCATGAGCGATCACGAATGCACAACCGTCGAGGAGGCGCTCGAAAAGCTGCGCCTCGGCCTGACGATTTTCATTCGCGAAGGCACAACGACGCACAATCTGCGTGCGCTCCTGCCGCTGATCAAGCCGGAGAATTACGGGCGGTTGTGCTTCTGCACGGATGATCGCGTACCCGCCAGCCTGATCGACGAAGGCTCGATTGACCACATGGTGCGCGTCGCTATCGCCAGCGGCATCGATCCGGTTACGGCGATTCGCATTGGCACGATCAACACCGCCAACTATTTCCGACTCAATCACCTCGGCGCGGTTGCCCCCGGTCGCCGCGCTGACCTGATCGTCTTCTCCGATTTGCATAATTTGCGCGCCGAGCAGGTCTATCGCGGTGGCGTGCTGGCGGCGGAGAACGGGCAGGTGATCGCGCCCAAGCCCCCGCTGCGCAAAATCGATCTGCGCCCATCAATGAACGTCAGGCCGGATTTTGACCTGAGTATTCCCGCGCACGGCACGCAGATTCGTGTGATCGGCGGGACGGATACGCAGGTTGTCACGCCGATTCAGGTCGAGGAAGCTAGAATTGTTGCTGGCGAAGCGGTTGCTGACCCCGAACGCGACATTCTTAAGATCGTTGTGATTGAGCGTCACGAAGCCAGCGGTAAAATAGGCAAAGGGTTTATTAGCGGATTTGGCCTCAAGCGCGGCGCGCTGGCCGGATCGGTCGCGCACGATCATCACAATCTGGTTGTGATCGGCGCGGACGACGCCAGTATGCGCCGGGCGGCGCAAGCCGTGATCGAGATGGGCGGTGGGCTGGCGGCGGTCGATGGCGACCGCGTGCTGGCGACATTAGCCCTCCCGGTCGCGGGCTTGATGAGCGAAGCGCCGATGAGCGAGGTGCGTCAGCAGTACGACGCGCTGATCGCGGCGGCGCAGGCGCTCGGCAGCACGATGCACGATCCGCTGATGGCGATGAGCTTTATGGCGCTCGAAGTCATCCCCTATCTGAAGCTGACCGACGTTGGTCTGGTCGATGTCGCTCAGTTTCAGGTCGTGGACGTGTTCGTGGAGTAAGAGGGAAGGGCAATCATGGCAGACGACATCATGGCGACACTCCGCTCGCTGGCGAACCGCTGGGCGATCCGTGCGCGCGATTACGCCAGCGCCGCAAAAGCCGAGGGCACAACCGAAGCACAGGCTTCCTACAATCGCGGCTTCGCGGAAGGCTACTATAAGGCTGCGACCGAGTTGGCCGCGATCATCAAGGATCAGGCGACTGCGCCGCCGCCTCCTCCGCGATCTTCTGCGCCGCGCCCTGCTGCGCCGCCGCAGCCCCGTGCGAGCGCTCCCACCGCTCGACCCGCTGCGCCGCCCGCGCGACCCGCTGCGTCCCCTCAGCCTGCTGTTCCACCCGCGCCAACCTACGCGGCGATCTCGGTCGGCGAGGCGCTCTCGGTGCTGGAATTCGCAGGCACGTCAGCCCGCGATATTGTGCAGAACAAGGACAACAGCTTCCGCGCGATCTTCTCGCGCTGGGAAAACATGATGCCGCACGTGCGTGTCGAGCAGGTTCAGAAGGCCGACAACCGGATTATCATTCTGGGCACGGGCAAGCTCGACGGCAATGACCCTTTTATTGATTTCGCATTTAAGGAAGTCTGAAGCACCATGACCGATCAGAAGATTATCGGCGCGATCAAGTCGCGCGTCGCCGAGCAGCGCGACGAGATCATCCAATTTTTGCGCGACCTGTGCGCAATTCCCAGCTACGACAGCCAGATTCGCAAGGTTGGCGAGCGTGCTGAAGCCGAAATGCGCAAGCTCGGCTTCGATGAAGTCTGGTTCGACCAGATGGGCAACGTCGTCGGCAAAATTGGCGACGGGCCGACCAAGCTGCTCTATGACAGCCACATCGACACCGTTGGCATTGGCGACCCCGATAGCTGGGAATGGGATCCGTTCGAGGGCAAGGTCGAGAACGGCGTCTTTTTCGCGCGCGGCGCTTGCGACGAGAAAGGCAGCACCCCCGGCATGATCTACGGGCTGGCGCTGGCGCGTGAGCTTGGCTTGCTCGATGGCGTGACGGGCTACTACTTCGGCAACATGGAAGAATGGTGCGACGGCATCGCACCGCACGCGCTGGTCGAGGCCGAAGGACTGCGCCCGGATTTCGTCGTCATCGGCGAGCCGACCAGGATGCAGGTCTATCGCGGGCATAAAGGCCGCGTCGAGATGCAGGTCGTCGCTAAAGGCAAGAGCGCTCATGCCGCCAGCAATTTCCTCGGCGATAACGCCATTTACAAGCTGCTGCCAATCATCGAGGCGATCAGCAAGGTCGAGCCGGAACTGGGCGACGATCCGTTCTTGGGTCACGGGCGCATCACCGTCACCGACATGCACGTCAAGACGCCGAGCATCAATGCCGTGCCGGACGAGGCACTCATCTACATCGACCGCCGTATCACGTTCGGCGAAGCGCCGCAGAGAGAACTGGAACGTATCCAGAAAATTATCGGCGAGCGCAAGGACATCGAAGCGTCGATCCTGTTCTACGACGATCCAAGTTACACCGGCTTCGTCTTCCCGGTCGATAAGATTTTCCCGGCGTGGGCGCTGGCTGAGGACAATGCCTATGTTCAGGCGGGCGTACAGGCGGGAACTGAACTCTGGGGAGCGCCGCTGCCGACTGGCAAGTGGGATTTCTCGACCAACGGCATCTACTGGATGGGCAAAGCGAAGATTCCGAGCATCGGCTTCGGCCCCGGTAACGAAATTCACGCCCATACCGTGATCGATCAGGTACCGCTCGATGACGTGGTGCGCGCGACCGAATGGTATGCGCTGCTGCCCGGTCTCATCCAGAAGTAGGGCAGCGCGATGTATATGGTCATGGGCAGGTTTGCCATCAATCCGGCGGAGCGCGAGCAGTTTCTCGATTTCGCGCGTAATCTCATTCCAGTGGAGCGGACGGTCAAAGGCTGCGTCGGCTTCGAGATGTTCGAGGATGTACTGACGCCGAACAGCTTCCTGATGATCGAGCAGTGGGAAGACGAATACTCGCTCGACGCCTACACGGAAACCGATCAGTACGCCGAGCACGATGATACGCTGAACACATTCGTCGTTGGCGAGCCCATCTGGGACGAGTACGAGTTCTAGCGGGGCGGATAAGCGGCTCAGATTCGGCTGTAGAATGTGGGAAAGTGAGCGAGGAGTACCGCCATGCTAAGGGGCTATCGAGAGTTAATTGAATATCTCGCCAATCACGTCTCTCCCGAAGATATTCTCGCCTTTCGCATCTCCGATGCCGATCAGGAGCGTGCTGAGGAATTGACGGAACACAATAAAGAGGGGCATATCAGCGCGGATGAAGCTCGTGAGCTAGCCGAAATGATCGAGTTTGACGGACTCTTGTCGCTGCTTAGAGCAAAAGCGCTCTATCAGCAAAAGCAGCCTCAGCATTCATGACGCGCGTACCTGCCGCTCTCCGCGAACAGGTGCGGCAGCGCGCTCAAAGGCGCTGCGAGTATTGCCGAAAACCTGAAACGTCGGGCGGCTTCAGTTATCAAGCAGATCATATCATCCCCGAAAAGCATCTTGGCTTGACTGAACTCAAAAATCTAGCCTGGGCATGTTTCAAATATAACAATGCCAAATCAACGG
>DASZXN010000691.1:0-2075 GCA_035545875.1 Phototrophicaceae bacterium | reverse complement strand
TCGCCGCTCAAGGTAGCGGAGTCGTTCCGGTTGCTCGAAGCGCTCTATCCGAATCGGGTTGATCTGGGCATCGGACGTGCGCCGGGAACCGACATGATGACCGCGCTGGCGCTCCGGCGCTCGCAGGAAGCGCTCAATGCCGATGATTTCCCGCAGGAATTGGGCGAACTGCTGGCGTTCTCGAACGGCACGTTTCCCGCTGACCATCCCTTCCGCACGATTACGGCGTATCCAAACGACGTGAAGCTGCCGCCGATTCATCTGCTCGGTTCGAGCGGCTTTAGCTCGGAGTTGGCGTCAATCGTCGGGCTGGGCTTCGCCTTCGCCCATCACATCAACGGAGCGGCGGCGGTTCCGGCGATGCAGCAGTATCGCACGCACTTCCGCCCGTCAGATGATTTCCCGCAGCCGCACGCCATCCTTGCCGTCTCGATTATTACAGCGGACACCGACGAGGAAGCGCAGGATTTGGCGCTCTCGGTGCAGTTCGCCTTCCTGAGTATGCAAACCGGGCGATCTGGCCCGCTGCGCAGCCCGCAGGAGGTCAAGGATTATCCGCTGACGGCGCTCGAACGCGCGCAGATGGGCGTGATTGGCGAGCGGCATTTCGTCGGCAGCCCGGAGACGATTCGCGCGCGCCTGCTCCCGTTGATTGAGCAGACCGAAGCCGACGAACTGATGGTGCTGTCGATGATCCACAGTCACGAGGCGCGCCTGCACTCTTATGATCTGCTCGCGGAAATGTTCGAGCTTCAGCCTGTAGTCGTTTAAGACATACGGAGTCTGTAGGGGCATGGCGCGCCATGCCCTTTTCTCTTCTTGGCGTTCTTGGCGACTTGGCGGTTCAACTGATTTCCGTATTTTCCAGAGGTTTTAGCGTACCTTCGCCAGCACGTCCTCGATAACCATCTGCATCACTTCAGCATCGGGCAGGCCGATGATCTCGAACATCAGATAATCGATGCCCACGTCGGCGAACGCGCCAATCTGATCGATCACCTGCTGCGGCGTGCCGACGAATGCCTTTTCCGCCGTCCAATCCTTGTAATGCTCGTAGCCGAGACGCTGCGCCCGCTCACGCGCTTCCGCCTCGGTCTTGCCGACCGACAGCCGACCGAGCCACGTCAGGCGCAACGTCGCCGGGTCGCGCCCGACCGTTTCGCAGTGCTGCCGCAGAATCGGCAGATGGCGCTTGAACTCGGCTAAATCGACATCGGAGTGATTCCACCAATCGGCATACTTGGCGGCGAGCAGCTTGGTCTTGTTGCCGCCGCCGCCGACCATGATGATCGGCATCGGTGACGGCTTCGGCTCGCACAGCGCATCAGTAATCTGATAATGCTTGCCCTGAAACGAGACTTTGCCCGGTTCTGTCCACAGGCGCGTCATGATTTCGAGCGTATCCTCCAATTCCTCCAGCCGGACTTTCGCTGACGGGAAAGGATAGCCGTAGGCTTTATATTCATCCTCTTTCCAGCCCGCGCCGATGCCCATGATGAAGCGCCCACCGCTCAGGACTTGCAGAGTCGCGCCCATCTTCGCCAGCAGCGCCGGGTTGCGATAGCTCTGCCCAAACACGCTCGCACCGATCTCGAACTGCGGCCAGCGCGCCGCCAGAGAACTCATGACCGTCCATGCCTCGAAAGTCGGCGCGCCCTCCCAATCGAAATGATCGGTCATCCACAGTGAGCGCACGTGACCGACCAGCAGCGGCAGGCTGGCGTCGAGATCGGCCAGCCACTGCGTCGGTGCTTGATCGCGGCGCGCTCCCGGTGTCAAAACTAAGCCGAAATCGATTGTCATGATGAACCGTCCGATCATTCTCTGCGGGGCAATGCGTACGATGGTAACGAACATCCCGCGCAACGATCAAATCGGTCTGTACGTTGTAGGGGCGCACCGCTGTGTGCGCCCCTAGGCATCCAGTGAAGCCCTCACTCTAAATCTCTCTCCCTCAGGGCGAGAGACTTAAAATCCTGCTGACCCGCTGTTCTCCCTTCTCCCTCAGGGAGAAGGGGTCGGGGATGAGGGCAAAAACACGCCAGCTCAATCCTTAAATTGACGTGAATGGGCGA
>DASZXN010000690.1:0-3565 GCA_035545875.1 Phototrophicaceae bacterium | reverse complement strand
CCCGTTCGAGGCGACGCGCTATCACAGCCTGATTGTCGAGGAAAAGTCGCTGCCGGATGTGCTGACGGTCACGGCGCACACCGATGACGGCGTGATCATGGGGCTGCGCCATCGCGAGCATCCGGTCTACGGCGTGCAGTTCCATCCCGAAAGTATCCTGACGACTTACGGGCCGAAGCTGCTGCGCAACTTTCTCGACGTGCGTGTGCCCGTTGCGGGATAACTCGTAGAGGCGCACGGCTGTATGCCCGCATTTTGTATTTGTAGGGGCAGACCTACGTGTCTGCCCTTGATCTGGGCGCACACACAGGTGCGCCCCTACCGAAAATTGTACGATTTGAGGAACAGGACAAAATTTCATGGACATTCAAAAAGCCGTTGACGTGGTAGGCCGCTTCGGTCATCTCCAGCAGGACGAGGCCGAAGCCGTCATGAACCAGATTATGACGGGCGGCGCGACTCCCGCGCAGATTGGCGCGTACCTGATGGGGCTGCGCATGAAGGGGGAGACGCAGGCCGAGATCGTCGGCAGCGCGCGCGCTATGCGTGCCAATGCGCACCGGGTTCCGACGACTACCTCGACCGACGTGCTGCTCGATACCTGCGGTACGGGCGGCGACAAGTCGGGCACGTTCAATATCAGCACGACGGTCGCGTTCGTCGCGGCGGGCGCGGGACTGAAGGTTGCCAAGCACGGCAATCGCGCACAGAGCAGCAAGTGTGGCAGCGCCGACGTACTGGCGCAGTTGGGCGTCAACCTTGACCTGACGCCAGAGCAAGTCGGCAAGTGCATCGACGAGGTGGGCATCGGCTTCCTGTTCGCCGCCAAGCTGCATCCGGCGATGAAGCACGCGGGCGGTGTGCGCCGTGAAATCGCCGTGCGCACGATTTTCAATATCCTCGGCCCGCTGACCAACCCTGCCGGAGCGAAGCGGCAGTTGATGGGCGTGTTCACGGCAGACCTGACGCCGATGCTCGCGCACGTGTTGGGTGAACTGGGATCGCTCACGGCGCTGGTCGTGAGCGGCTATGGCAACATCGATGAACTGACGACTACCGGGCCAAATCAGGTGAGCCATTTGAAGGACGGGGCGGTCACCACCTACGAGTTCGATCCTGAAGAATATGGCTTCAAGGGCGCTCATATCTCGGAGCTGCTCGGCGATGATGCGCCGACCAACGCGGCGATTCTGCGCGATATTCTCGCCGGGACGATGCAGGGCGCGAAGCGCGACGTGGTGCTGCTCAACGCGGCGGCGGCGCTGATGGCAGGCGGCCTGACCGACAGCCTCGCGCAGGGGATCGAGATGGCGACAGGCGTGATCGACAGCGGTAAGGCGCTCGAAAAGCTGGATGGGCTGGTCGCCTACAGCCAGAAATTGACGCAGGAAACGGTCGCGTAAAGACAAAAGATTTAACGCAAAGGCGCAAAGATCGAAACGAAAGACACAATGTAGGGGCACGGCGCGCCATGCCCCTACAGGAGATAATCGATGACATTCGTCAAAACCGACACCATCCTCGACAAGATTCTGGCGCAGAAGCAGCTCGAAATTGGCGACAACCGCGTGGAAGTCGCGCGCCGAGCGCGGGAAGCTGATCCGCCGCGTGACTTCGCTGGCGCGCTGCATCAATCCACCGTCGCGCTGATCGCCGAGGTCAAGCACGCTTCGCCGAGCAAGGGTGTGCTGATCGAGAACTTCGATCCGGTGGCGCTCGGCACAACCTATGCCGACAATGGCGCGGCGGCGATTTCGGTGCTGACCGATCAGAAGTTTTTCATGGGCAGTCTGGAGTATATGTCGGCGGTGCGCGCGTCGGTGACTGTTCCCGTGCTGCGCAAGGATTTCATCATCGATCCCTATCAGGTCGACGAGGGGCGCGCCGCCGGAGCGGACGCGCTGCTGCTGATCGTCGCGGCGTTGGAAGATCAGCAGCTTGCCGATTTGCACGCGCTGATCCGCGAGTTGGGCATGGCGGCGCTGGTCGAAGTCCATAACGAAGTCGAAGTCGAGCGGGCGCTGAAGGTTGGGGCGAGCGTGATCGGCATTAACAACCGCGATCTCAAGACCTTTCACGAGGATTTGGGCACGACGGCGCGGCTGATTCGCCTGCTGCCAGAAACGGTGACGGTGGTGGCGGAAAGCGCGATCCGCAGCGTGAGCGATGTGATCAGGATGGGTGGACTCGGCGTTCATGCCGTGCTGGTTGGCGAAGGGCTGGTCAAGGCGGATAATATCGCCACTCAAGTGCAAGCCTTTAGCCGTCAAACGCGTCCAGAGACGCAAGGATCAGCGAAATGATTGACTCAGCAATGGCCGTCGGTTTATTCGAGCGCAGCTATTCCTACGTGAAGCAGCAGACCGCAGGCATCACCCACGAGGAAAGCCTGATCCAGCCGCCGTTTCACAGCAACTGCATCAACTGGGTGATGGGACACATTCTCGCCTCGCGCTGCGGTCTGATGGTCGCGTTGGGGATAGAACCGATCTGGCCGGAAGAAAAGCGTGTGATCTACCAGCGCGGCTCCGAGCCGATCACCGACGCGAACCAGGACACGGCGGTGAAGTTCGAGGATATGCTGCGTGATTACGATCAGTCGCAGGAGCAGATTGTCGCCTGCCTGAAAACCAAATCGGCGGCGGATTTCGAGGGGCCAAGTGATCGCCCGAACCTGACGCTCGGCGAACGCATGGCCTATGGCGCGTGGCACGAAGGCTATCACGTGGGCAACATCGACATTCTGCGCCAGATGGTCGGCAAGAACGATAATATTATCTAATCGATTTTCGCGCTACAGCGGAGATACAGCCGATGGTCGAGCCTGAAGTTCTGGCTTATCTGTTTCAGATGAATCTCAACACGATTCACCGTGAATGCGTGGGGCTGACGCACGAGGACAGCCTGCTTCAGCTTCCGTTTCGCGGCAACTGCCTGAACTGGGTGCTGGGGCATCTGGTCGAATCGCGCGCCGAGCTGATGGAGCTAATCGGCATCGAACTGATTTGGCCGAAAACGCGCTGGCATCTCTACGAGCAGGGGTCAGAGCCGATCACCGAGGCGAACCGCGACCTGGCCTATCCGCTCGACTCGCTGCTGGCGGATTTGGACAAGTCGCAGGAGCAGATCATCGGCTGGTTGCAGACGAAAACGCTGGCGGATATGAATCAGCCGAGCAGCGACCAGCCGAATCGCACGTGGGGCAGGCGGATCGCGTTCTTCGCGTGGCACGAGGCATTTCACGTGGGGCAGACCGAGCAACTGCGCCAGTTGGCAGGCAAAAACGATCAGGTGATCGAGTGAAAGTCAAGATTTGCGGCATCACGACGCTGGAAGATGCGCTGATGGCGTCGCGTGCGGGCGCGGACTTGCTCGGCCTGAACTTCTACCCGAAAAGTCCGCGTTACCTCACCCCCGACGCTGCCCGTGACCTCGCTACCGCGCTGCGTGCGGAACTGGGCGCGGACTGCCCGCTGCTGGTTGGTCTGTTCGTCAACGAGGTCGTCGGGAAAATCTCGATCACGATGGAAAAGGTCGGGCTGAACTTCGCCCAACTGAGCGGCGA
>DASZXN010000689.1:0-1645 GCA_035545875.1 Phototrophicaceae bacterium | reverse complement strand
AGGAAGCCAATCGGCAGGGCGGCAACGAGTTCGTCACGCTGATCGGCGGAGAGGGTCGGCTGGAGCAGGGCATAGCCGTAGACAACCAGCAGCGCGACGATCAGCAGGTAAAAGGGGATGCTGAACAGCAGCGCCAGGGCTTGCTCGGAGGTTTCGATCAGGGCGCTGCCGTTCTGCAAAATCTGCGCGCGCAACTGATCAATTACGCCGCCCGTGCCGCCAAACAGTACCAGATAGACCGGGATCAGCGTCGCCAGCAAGCCGAGAATCAGGAGCATGTCGGTGTCGGAGATGGTGCAGAGGAAATTGCCGAGGCGCTTGGGCAGGCGGTCGAGCAGTAGATCGGGCAAAAAGCGCTCGCGCAGGCCGCGACCACTGGTATAGACGATAATGATACTGACGAGAATCAGCAGCCAGATGACCGGGGCGAGCGCCAGAATCGCCAGATCGAGGTCGGCGGTGCCAAGCAGATTAGCGCTGCGCGGGTCAGCGCGGTTGAGGTAGTGCTGGACGATCACCATCGTCGTGACGATCAGGGCGATGGGGGCGAGGACACGCATCAGGCGAATCCAAACGGAACTGCGGCTCAACCAGTCGTTCCAGCGCTGAATCCACATCAACTGAATGCCGAAATAGTAAAGCAGGCTGATCAGCCCCAGGCCACCGTTGTAGACGGGATCGAAGCGGGTGGTAAAGACGTGCGGCTGAAAGACGTGGACGATCAGGTTCGCGCCGAAGGTTGCCAGCAGCCCGGCGGCAGTCGCTTCATTGGCAGCGATCATGATTTGCTCCCAGAGCGGGATGGCGGTGACGAAGCGCTTGTAGAAGGGGCGCGTCAGGATCAGCAGCGAGCGCAGGAGCATCCACGAGACGGCAATGAATAAGATGAGCGTGAAATAGGTCTGCGCGCTCGTTTTGCCGGAGAAAGGCGCGTGGATTAGGAGGCGCAACTGCGCTAACCAGACGAAGGCGTAAATCCACGTCAGGGCAATGTAGAGCGCGTGGCGGCGGTTGAAAGTCTGACCGAGCAGGACATGCTGCACTGACTCGAACGAGGCGCAGGCGACCATCAGCACCACGCCGATCAGCGCAAAGGCGGCAGCCAGCCAATCGTGAGCGTAAACCTGCACGGCTGTCCAGAAGACGCCGATCAGCAGGAGCGGCGGCACGATCAACCGAATGAGCGGATCGCTGCCGACGGTTTGCATGAACTGATGCGTGATGCGTTTGCGCTGAGTCATGGCTGTATCTTACCCTAAGTTGGGAATTGTGGATCGCTGAGGCTGCGTTTATGATCGGCAGCGAGTTGGGCAAGGGTTTTGAGAGGCAATAATGGATCACTCACGCTACGACAAGCGCCGCTATCCGATTGTCGAGGTGCAGCAGGGCTACGGCGAATGGGTGCGGACGTATGAGGATGTCGTGCAGGACGCAATGGACTTGCGCCTGTTCGAGCGGCTGCACGTCGATTGGTTGGCGGCACAAACCATCCTCGATCTGGCCTGCGGTACAGGCAGAATCGGCGCGTGGCTGAAGACGAAAACCAGTGCAGCCCTCACCCCCGACCCCTTTCCCTCAGGGAGAGGAGAGAAGAACAGCGTCGTTATTGACGGTGTTGATCTGACGCCGGAAATGCTCGACGTGG
>DASZXN010000688.1:0-3249 GCA_035545875.1 Phototrophicaceae bacterium | reverse complement strand
ATGTCACGCTCGTCGGTGTCTTCCTGCCAGTCGCGGATTTTGTTGAGCCATTCGCCGTGACGCTGCATCTGCACACCCGGCAGCAGTTGATCGAGGACGGTGCGCACATCGCCGACGATGCCAACATCGACCTTGACATTCTTGTTGATCTCGGACGGGTCGATTTCGACGTGGATTTTCCTGGCTTTGGTCGCGTAGGTCTTGAGGTTGCCGGTCACGCGATCATCGAAGCGCATCCCCAGCGCGATCAGCAGGTCGGCGTCCTGAATGGCGTAGTTTGAAGCTGCTTCGCCGTGCATCCCCATCATGCCAATGGTCAGCGGGTGATTCTCCGGCATCGCGCCCTTGCCGAGCAGCGTCAGCGCCACCGGAATCTGCGCTTTCTCCGCCAGTTCCTGCAACTGCTGGGTCGCGTTCGCCATCAGAATGCCGTGCCCCGCCAGAATGATCGGGCGCTCGGCTTTATGGATCAGATCGAGCGCGGCCTGAATGTCGTGTTCGTCAGCCGTTTCCTGCGGACGATAGCCCGGCAGGTGAATTTCTTCTTCGGGATAGACGAACTCGATCTGCTCAGTCTGCACATCCTTCGGGATGTCGATCAGGACAGGCCCCGGTCGCCCACTGCGCGCGATGTAGAACGCTTCGCGAATAATATACGGGAGTTCGTGTGTGCTCATCACCAGATAGTTGTGCTTGGTGATCGGCAGCGTGATGCCCGTGATGTCGGTTTCCTGAAAAGCGTCCGAGCCAATTGCGCCGCGTGTCACCTGCCCCGTGATGCAGACAATCGGCGACGAATCCATCATCGCCGTCGAAATACCCGTGACCAGATTGGTCGCGCCGGGGCCGCTGGTCGCAATCGCTACGCCAACTTTGCCCGTCGCCCGCGCATAGCCATCCGCCATGTGCGCCGCACCCTGCTCGTGCCGTACCAGCACGTGATGAATCTGCGGGTACTTGGTCATCGCGTCATAGGTCGGCAAAATCGCGCCGCCGGGATAGCCGAAAATCACGTCCACGCCTTCGCGGAGAAGGCATTCCATCACAATTTCTGCACCAGTGAGTAACATGGGTTGTCCCCTTTACACGGTCGCTACTTGGCTGCGGGTTCGTTCTGTTTCACGTAAGTCAGCCAGCCATACCGATCCGGTTTTTGCCCGGACGTAATCGCAAAAAATTCATCCTGCACAGCTTTGGTGATCGGGCCGCGCTTGCCGCTGCCAATCTGCACACGATCTACCGAGCGGACAGGCGTAACTTCCGCTGCCGTGCCCGTGAAGAAAATTTCGTCGGCAATATAGAGCAGGTCACGCGGGATCGGTTCTTTGACGACGTTGTAGCCCAAATCCTTCAGCAGGGTCACGATGCAGTCGCGCGTGACACCCATCAGGATTGACGAGCCAATCGCTGGAGTGAAGATCGTGCCGTTGTAAACGACGAAGATATTTTCGCCCGCGCCTTCGCTGACGTTACCACCGTAGTCCAGCGCGATAGCGTCGTTGAAACCGTTGTCGTGCGCTTCCATGCTGATGAACTGGCTGTTGGTATACTGCCCGCCGATTTTCGCCAGCGACGAACCAGTATCCGGCGCGAGCCGCCGCCAGGTGCTGACCTGCACATCGGCGCCATTAGCGAGCGCATCGTCGCCGAGATACGCGCCCCATACCCACGCCATCAGGACGACCTCGGTCGGGTTCTTGCGCCCTTCAACGCCGAGTACACCCGCGCCGCGAAAGATCAGCGGACGAATGTAGCAGGCGTCGAAGTTATTGCGCCGTACCAGTTCCTGGATTGCCTCGTCAAGTTGATCCTGACTGTAGGGAACTTCAATCCGCGCGATCTTGGCCGAATTAAGCAGACGCTTGGTATGCGGCTGCAAGCGGAAAACCGCCGGGCCTTGCGGCGTCGCGTAGGCGCGAATTCCCTCGAATACGCTCGACCCATAGTGCAGCGCGTGTGCCGTGACGTGTACAGTCGCGTCTTCCCACTTGACGAAATCGCCGTTTTTCCAAATCCAGTCTGCGTACATGTTGTAATCTCTTTCTCTTTCGGTTGCTCACATCACGGGTAAAAATAAAACGCGCTCTCCACAGTCTGCCTCTGGGAAAGCGCGTCTTGGGTTGAACGCGGTTGGGTACGAGCGCCATCACGCTGCGCCTGATGACTCGGCGCAGGCTGAGATGGCTCCATATGGAAGCTGCTCATACAAGTTGTCTGGTACTGCTGCTGGTCGGGAGTCATCCCAAAACACTCCATAAAAAAAGCCCCCAGGCTTGGGGGCTTTTCATTTACTTACTACTGTAATCGCTGCGCGCCCAAGCCTCGTTAATCGCCCTTAATAAGGATGATTACGCTGATAATGCTAAGGCTAAGGACGAGACTGCGGTTTGACATGGAAACAGCGCTTTTTATCTCAATTCGCTGAAACATTGTAATTAAGCGTATCCACAATCGCTAAAAGTGTCAACCCTTCCACAGACCAATCTTTGAAGTTCGTACATATATTCCTGATTACGTTGTGCAGTCAGCATAATGATCGTGAGTTTCGTAGGGGCGAGGCGTGCCTCGCCCCTACATAGCGTCAATGTTCGCTCAACCACGTCCGCGCCGCTATGATCTGTTCGCGCACAGCGCTCGGTGCGGTGCCGCCTGCCGCGCGCCGTCGAGCCACCGACGCATTGAAGTCGAACACACCTGCGACATCTGCCTCGAACAGATCGGACAGCGCTTTGAGCGATTCGAGCGACAGCCCCGACAATTTGATCCCCTGCTCTGCTGCCAAGCGCACCGCTTTGCCCGCGACATGATGCGCCTCGCGGAACGGCATTCCCTTCAGCACGAGATAATCCGCGAGATCGGTCGCCAGCATGTCGGGATCGAGCGCCGCGCGCATCTTGCCAGGATTGAGCTTGAGCGTGCGGATAATCGCTGTCACAACGGGCAGAATCGCCTTGAGCGAGTCGTATGAGTCGAACAGCGCTTCCTTATCTTCCTGCAAATCCTTGTTGTAGGTGCTGGGCAGACCCTTGAGTGTCGCCAGCAGTCCGGTCAGGTTGCCGATCAGCCGCCCCGCCTTGCCGCGCGCCAGTTCCATCGGATCGGCATTACGCTTCTGCGGCATCAAACTCGATCCGGTGCTGTAGCGGTCATCAAGCGTGATGAAGCCGAACGATGGATTGCTGTAGAGGATGACATCTTCACCCAAGCGGCTGAGATGGATGCCAATCAGCGCGAAGGCAAACAGGGTTT
>DASZXN010000687.1:0-11249 GCA_035545875.1 Phototrophicaceae bacterium | reverse complement strand
ACCAACGATGGGGTGATCACGTGGCAGCGCGCTCAGGTGAACCTGAGCAGCTTCATCGGGCATCGCATTCGCATCCGCTTCGTCATGCAGGTTCCGGGCGGCACAGCTCAAACGGGCAACCTTGCCATCGACGACGTCGCCATCACCTATACGCGGACGCAAAACCCGCTGCCCTTCACCGATAACGCGCAGACGCTTGCCAACTGGGTCACCGAAGGTTCGTGGGGACTGGCGAACAACTACTTCGTCGGATCGGGCACCAGTTCCTCGGACTTCGGCCCGACCAACTGGAACGGCACCTACTTCGACTGCGAGGGGATGGGCTATTCGAGTTACGGCTGCGGCGACCCCAATACCTATGAACGCATCCTGAAGGAGAATGCCAATCTCGCGCCAACCGCGTCAACCAATCTCCTTGCGACTGCTCCTGTCGGGCCAGAGTCGATCAGCGACATCAACTTTAACTGGGGCAGCACCGACACCCCGTTGCATGATGCAGCACCAACGGATTTCCTCGATACCTTTACCGCCCGCTGGACGCGGCAGGTGCATCTGGCGGCAGGCACCTACGATTTCAGCACAATTTCGGATGACGGTGTACGGCTGTGGATTGACGACTCCAGCGGTACTGATCTCTCCGATTCCACAACCGTCCCGGATGCGGGAAATCCAAGCCTTGCCAAATACATTATCAATGACTGGGGCAATCACGCCGCAACGGTTGATTTCGGTAAATTCACAGTGACATCGCCCATTGATCGCACCCTGACGCTGGAATACTTCGAGAATGGCGGCAGCGCGGAAATCGTCCTGAACGCGACGGGAACCAGCGCCTCGTTCACCGACAGCCCGAACACTTACACGGGCTGCACGCCCAGTAACCCACCCGCCTGCGTCAGCGGTTATACGACCGTGAACTCGGTTTATCCCGGCGACTCGTCGCTGATGTTGAGCGGCTATTTCGACTTCACGGCCAGCAGTCAGCACCCGGCGCTCGACTATCAGCGCTACTACGATCTGGCAGCGAATGAGCATTTCTACGTCGAATACTCAATCGACGGCGGATTCACCTGGTCACAGATTAGCAGCGAAACGTTGAACGGCTCAACCACCCGTCTGCCCACCAGCGGCGCGCAGTGGGCGCTGCAAATCGTCGATCTCGGTACAACTGGGCTTGCAGGAAGAACCAATGGACTTGCGGGGCTAGCCAACGTGATGATCCGCTTCCGACTGGATACACGAACCGCCAGTTCGACGGGTGACGGCGTGTATATTGCGGGGATTCAGGTCAATCCGTAGCTCAGGCAGCACCCGATACATGAAGTGTCAGAACGGGAGTCCAATGGACTCCCGTTCTCGTTTCCTAACCTCAGGAGGGGCACGACAGGTCGTGCCCCTCCAAAAACCTTACTCAAAACTCGCTATCCGAAATTCAGGTTTCCTATGAAGCCACAGGCCATTCGCCTATGGCTTCCAGAGCAGCTTGCTGTTACACTAAACACATCCAGTAAACACGAATCACGAGGGAAAACAGCGTGAACTCGTCACAACAGCGTCCAGGATTGTTGTTTACCCTGGTCGGCCCTGCTGGTGCTGGTAAAAACCGGCTCATGAAATACGTCCTCGAACGGACAGACGTACGCCAGCTTCCTACCGCCACCACCCGTCCCATCCGCTCCGGCGAAGTACAAGGCCGCGAGCATGATTTCGTTCCGCTGACCGAATTCCAGCACATGGTCGAGACGGGCGAACTGCTCGAACATCAAGTCATTCACGGCAATCTTTACGGAATGCCGCGCAAGGCCGTCGAGCACGCGATCAAGAGCGGTCAGTCGATCATCGCCGACATCGAGTATCTGGGTGCGGCGCGCGCGCGTGCCATTTACCCGAATAACGCCGTCTCGGTGTTCATCCAAACGCCGTCGATTGGCACGCTGATCGAGCGCATGTACGACCGGAACGAAGCGACGGCGGAAATTGCCAAGCGGCTGCTGCGCGTCCCCAAAGAACTCGACTACGCCCGCGAATGCAATTACCGCATCCTCAACGACTCGTTCCAGCACGCCGCCGACCTGCTCTATCGCATCGTCGAATCCGAAATCAATGGCGAGCGCGGGACGGTCGAGAGCGATGCGCTGGTCGTCTATCGCTATCGCTACGAAGCGCAGATTATTCCCGTCTATCATGGCGAACTGCTGCGCCGCACCGAGCCGCCCTTCGAGCCTGCCGAGCCGATCAAAACGGGCGAGATGCCGCACGTCGCCGGGCTGCGCTACCTGCACGATCAGCTTGGGCTGGCGGTCAACGCTTCAGCGCTGATCGCGGGCGATAAGCCTGACGGTGATTATCTGCCGCCGCTGCGCCTGCGCTACGGGCATGACAATCAGGGCGAACTCGTCACTTACGTCTACCTGTACTGCCTGAACCAGCGGATCGAGCCGCCACCGGGTTGGTCGTGGCTGTCGATCTCCGGGGCAGAACTGCCGGAAACTTTTGCCGATGCGCTTGCGGAGTACCAACCGTGATCGCGTCACAGGCCGTACTCGCCGCCGATGGGATTCCGCTGCACTACGGCGATGAGCGGCGCGAATATCACGCCGCATTGGAAGCCGCCGTGCTGATGGATCGCTCGCACGAAGGTCGCTTCGAGATCGAAGGCCGCGACCGCCTCAATGTCATGCACCGCATTTCGACCAACGATCTGACCTCGCTTCAGCCGGGCGAAGGCCGCCCGACGATTTTCACCAATGCCAACGCTCGCATTCTCGACCGCGCGATGGTTTATCAGCACGGCGAGCGCGCGCTCGTCCTGACTGAGCCGGGGCGCGGCGAGCCGCTGCGCCACTATTTGCAGCGCAACATCTTCTTCAACGACGAAGCACGGTTAATCGACCTGAACGGATCGACGCGACAGTTCGTCCTGCACGGCCCCCATGCTGATGCGATTGGCCTACGCCTCGCGCCTGATCTCGCGCCGCTGCACATGACCGAAGCACAAATCGCGGGCGCGAACGTCGTGATCGCGCGCGACAAGCCGATCAATGGCGGACACTGGCGCGTGATGGTCGTCAGCGAACAGTCCGCTTCGGTGTGGGATGCGCTTTTGGCGCTCGGCGCGGCTGACGGCCTGATCCCCGCCGGATCGCTGACCTACGGCCTGCTGCGTATCCGCGCAGGTCGCCCCGGCGCTGGGCGCGAATTGACGACCGACACCATCCCGCTTGAACTCGGTTTGTGGGATGAAGTCAGCTTCACGAAGGGTTGCTACACCGGGCAGGAGATCATCGCGCGCATGGAAAGCCGGGGGCGGCTCGCCAAGACGATTGTCACACTCGAACTGAGCGCGAACGTCGCCTCACCTGCCAAAATCAGCGCTGACGGTCACGAGGTCGGCACGCTGACGAGCAGCGCGCAAACGCCGGACGGCGAATTCATCGGCATCGGCGTGATCAGGGTTGCTGCCGCGCACATCGGCGCGACCGTTGTGATTGGCGAGCGTATCACCGCGCAGATCAGCGGCTTGCCGGGAGCGCAGCCGCCCAGTCTCACAGAAGCTTAAAAGCGCAGCGGCCTACTGCTGCGGCGTCGGGTTCAAAAAGGGAACGTTCGGCGGCGGGCTGTCAAAGAAGATTTGCCACCAGAGCACCCAGGGCTGCGCCTGCTGCGGCGTGGTATGCACGTCCTGAATGGTGACCTGCGGCTGTTCGGTCGCCGCCGCTTCGACGCCAGATGGCACGGGGATCACCAGCACCTCACCGGGGCGCACCATCTTGCCGTCGCTGCGCGCCCACTGCTCGACGTAAGCATCGCTCATCACGTAATCGCGCTCGGTCGTCAGTTGATCCTGCTGCTCTTTGAGGTTGGCAATCTCGGTGCTGACCTGCGTATACGCCTGTTGAAGCGGCTGCCCGGCGGCGATGCGCGCGCTGAAATTGATCGCCAGAATCAGGCCAATCGACAGGATCGCCGCGAACATCACCTGCACGCCGGAGATTTGCCCGCCGCGTCGTTTGCGCTTTTCGGGTTTGTCCTGCTTGTCCTGTGGATTCTGCCGCATCTGCCGCCCTCAACCACCGATTAGCCTACGACTATTATAGCAATAAAAAAAGCTCAGGTACGTTGACCTGAGCTTTGTGCCGAAGGCGGGAGTCGAACCCGCACTCCCTTGCGAGAACTACGCCCTGAACGTAGCGCGTCTGCCATTTCCGCCACTTCGGCATGGAGTGATGAGCATTTTAGCAGATGCGCGAGGCGTGTCAATAGATAGTTTCTCAACGAGGGCGTGCTATAATGCCCTGCGCACTCGCTGGAATGGTTGAGAGAACTCCCCGTGAAGCTACGATTCGCTTTCGTCCTCTTTGCCTTACTGTTTGCCTTTGCCACCGTTCAAGCTCAGAATGCGACCGTCACCGCTGAGGCGATTGGTCAGGCCAACTTACGCGCTTCCCCCGACGTGAATTCCGATTTGATGGGTCAGATTGTGACAGGATCGAGCTACCCGGTGATCGGGCGCAGCGAACTGTATCCCTGGGTGCTGCTCGCCGACCCGACGACCATGCAGCCGCTCGGCTGGGTTTACAACACGCTCGTCAACATCAGCGGCGATGTCAACAGCGTGCCGCTCTCGACGGTCGTCCTCGATGGATCAACAGCGGCAGCAACTGGTTCAGTCGATCAAGCGCCGCCGACCGCGCCCGTAGTCGTGCCGACGGCGACCCTGCCGACCATTCTGGCAACCCAAAGCGCTCCCGCGACTGATAACGCGGCGGTAGGCAACAATGCTCAGGCGACCGAGGCTCCGACGGCGCTTCCAGCCAACGCGGTGACGGGCACAGTCACGGGCGAGATCAACGTTCGCTATGGCCCCGGCACCGATTATGACCGCCTCGGCGTGGCGGAAGCGGGCGCGACCTTCGTGATCACCGCGCGCCATACCACCCTGCCCTGGGTGCAGATCAGCTATCCGCAGTCGCCCAATGGCTTCGGCTGGGTTGCCACCGACCTGCTCACGATTCAGGGCGATCTCAACAACGTGCCGCCCGTCAGCCAGACCAGCTTTTACCTGCCGACGCTCACGCCGACGCCCTCGCTGATCGATCAGGCCGCGATTGGTCAGATTAGCCCGGAGTTCGCCCAGCTTGGCGCGCAAATCTGGAACAACATGCTCAAGCTCGATTTCGACCCGGCGACCAGCCGCCTCGGTGCTTTCTATCTGATGAGCCTGAAAACGGGCGAAGCGATGGCCGTCGATTCGAACATCGCCTTCAGCGGAATGAGCATCAACAAGATTGCTATTTTCGCCGCGCTGTTCGGACGCATCAATGGCACGCCGGACGACGTGACTACGCAAATCATCGCCGAAGCGATGATCTGCTCGGACAACATCAACACCAACAAGATGCTTTCGATCATTGGCGACGGTAATCCGTATACAGGCGCGGAGCGCGTCACCGCTTTCCTGCAAAAGCTCGGCCTGAACAATACCTACATCCTCACGCCCTACGCCGAAGACCCCAGCATCACGCCGCAAGCGCCCGACACGCCGCTCAAGACGCAGGCCGATCAGGTGAGCACGCAGCCCGATCCTTATAACCAACTGACGGTCACCGACCTGGGCAACCTGCTCCACGATATGTATCAATGCGCGACCGACGGCACTGGCCCGCTGATGGACGATTTCCCCGGCCAGTACACCGAACAGGAATGCCGCAAGATGCTCGACGTGATGACCTACAATCACATCTTTAACTTCATCGAGGCAGGCGTACCGGATGGAACGCGCGTCGCCCATAAACACGGCTGGATCGACGATACGCACGGTGACGCCGGGATCGTCTTTACACCGGGCGGCGACTATATCCTCGTGATGGCGCTGCACAACCCGACCTGGCTCGACTTCAGCGATTCGGGCGCGGTCATCAGCGAGAGCGCGCGCGATGTATACAACTTTCTCAACCCGACGGCGCAGCTTGACGAGGTTCATTCCGGCACGGTGCCGGACTGCAATCTGCTCGGCAACCCGGCGATCAACGACCTGCTCTCGCCAACCTTCGGCAACGTATCGATGTTCCAGTAAAGCTCAACCTCCGCTATAATAATGTCAACTGTAATGGGCTTAATGCGGAGGTCGCGCCATGCAAGAAGAAAAGTTCGTTCTGACTCGGCACGGCTACGAGCAGTTGAAGGCTGAACTCGCCGATTATGAGGCCGAGCAGGAAGCGCGCCGCGAGCAGCTTGAGAGTATGACCGACGAGGGCAACGAGGAAGACGACGAAGACGAGGCTGCCGACTTCGACGCACAAACCATGAAAGAATTTGCCGACGAGCGCGTCGGCCACCTGAAATTTGTCCTCGAACGCGCCGAGGTGATTGACGAAGACCCTGATCCGCACCACATCAACGTCGGGGATCGCGTGATTGCCTGGGATTTGGCGGCGCGCGTCAACCGCGCTTTCAATCTGGTCGATGGCGAGGAAATCGGCACGGTCGAGGACGCGGTTTCAACCGATTCGCCTGTCGGCAGCGCCCTGATCGGCCACGTGGTCGGCGACACAATTACCGTCGCCGTGCCGGACGGCTGGGCGCGCTACGCCATTCGCAAGGTCGAGCGCATTCGCTAGATCGGCGTAAGCTGAGGCTTAGTGAATGAGGAGCGGGTCGGTGGCACGACTGACATCGACCGCCCACGCGCCGCGCACGCTGACGACGTGCAGCGCCATCAGCCAATCCATGACGAAATTATGCAGGGCGTTGGCGAGCGTCACATCCTGAAACAGCCGAGCCGCATTGACGAGGGACTCCTGAAGCACGGGATCGGCGCTGCGGGCTTCATCGTCGCCGATGAAGTGACGCACGTCGTCGAAGGTCAGCGGGCGCTGCTCCATCGGGTCGGCGGTGAAGAGAATACTCAGATCGAGATCATACAGGTTGAAGATCGTCCGTCGGACGTGCTCGCGCGCCTCGAAATGGCGCTGGCGCAGCGCGAGCAGACGCTGATGTACATCCTCCGCGATCTGGCTGAGCAGTTCCAGCGGCGGCGGTTCCTGTGACACCTGAAGCTCCAGAAAGTGTTCGAGATATTCCGGCTTGCTTTCGGCAAGGCTGCGATCAAAGAGATCGAGCGCTTCGAGGCGCAGCGTTTGAAAAGCCGCCAGCGAAAAGAGGCCGAGGTCGTCCTGTCTGCGCTCCATCATGACTTTTCTGGACATAGCCTTCTCAAATAATCCCAGGTGTAAATACCTGTATGGTGACCGTCGTCCCAGGTTGGCTGCAACGCATAGTTGCCGATCATGTCAATGGATTGGATCGTGTAAGAACGAGCAGGCGTCAGCGAGAGCAGATTATCCGGGTCGAATTCGCGCCCCATAAACTGGTGACCGCCGCGACATTCGACGCACGGGCAGGCTTCACGGAGTTCAGACAGCGGGTAGGTACACACTTGATCATCATCCCAGGTGATCTGGAGATAGCCCTCGTTCTTATTCAGCGTGATTGACTTGGGTTTCATCCGATATTCCCGGTGCAGGTGACCATCCTCAACACGATTTACCCATCGCATGTATTGTAACACGCGTTGTTCTTTACTCTGGCTTAAGCTTGCATCTCAAGGCGCGTCTGCTACAATCGGTGCTCGTCTTTCGTACAGGACGGGATACCTCCCGTCCCTGATTTGGAGATTCGTATGAGATTACGCTCGGTGATAGGCATTCTCCTATTTGCCGCCATAATCACGGCCTGCGCGGGGCCGCCCCCCACCGTGATTTACATTGTGATCTCGCCGACGCCCGCAACCACTGAAGTCGCAGCCACAGCCGCGCCCGCCGCTACCGAAGCTGCGGCGACGAGTCAGACGGTAGCCGCGCTGCCAACCGCCACCCTGACCTCACTACCGCCCTCTGCGACCAACGCCGCGCCTGCCACCAACACGCCCACCATCGCGCCGACCAATACGCCGCTGCCGCCGACACAAGGCCCAACGCCGCTGCCTGCTGGCTTCCCAACGCCCGTGATCGCCAAAGTGCAGGTCGCGGAAGAACTGTTCGAGCATGGGCGCATGTTCTGGGTGCAGCCGATTGGACAAATCTGGGTACTGATGATCACCGGAACCGGGCATGGCACGTGGTCGGTCTATCAGGATACGTTTAAAGATGGCGAGCCGGAAAATGATCCGAGCCTCGTGCCGCCCGCCGGACGCTACCAACCGCAGCGCGGTTTCGGCAAGCTCTGGCGCGAAACGCCCGGTCTGCGCGACGCGCTCGGCTGGGGCGTGACGCCGGAATTCGGCTACGTCAGCAACTATGAATATCACGCGGGCGGCTCGATTGACGCGAACGGCCAGTATACGCCCGGCCCCGGCTATCACCTTCTCTACAGTCTGGACGGAGAACTGTTCCGCTTTAACGAAGCGGACGGGACGTGGCAGCTCGGCAACAACTAAATCACCGGAGTGCCTCATGACGCGCTGGCAGTTGACTCCAAACGACCCGCTCGCCTTGCAGCTTGCTGCCGACGCGCGCCTCAGTCCAACCGATTACTTTGACGACCAGGTCTGGGAGCTGCTGCTCGGCTCCCAGAACAACCCGGCGCTCGCCCTTCAGACCAGCTACGGCGGTCGCGTCGGGTTGGCGAGCCTCGTTCCGCTCTGGCGCATCGACAACCGCGCCGTCTACCAGTATCAGGCTTATACAAATCCGCCCATGATCACGGCGTTCGCGCCGGGCTACGCGCAGGCCGAAGCCAAAATCACGCCGCGCCTGAGCCTGACCGCTGAGTTCCGCGTGATCGACTCGCACAGCGTCGGCGCACGCCTGACGGTCAAGAACAGCGGCGCGGCGCTCAACCTCGGCTTCGATCTGGTGGCGTTTGTCGCGGCGCAGGGGCAGGAAAAGAAGCTCGCGCTCCAGCCGCTCCCGAACGGCGGTCACGCGCTGCTGCTCGGTAAAATCGGCAACCTGAACCCAGTCGTGATGCTCGAAAACGGCGTCGGCAGCAGCGACAACCGCCTGAGCACCGATCTCAAAATTCCGGCGAACGACCAAATCACGATCCAGTGGGTACACATTGGCCTGCCCAATCCGGCTGACTCTTTAGCGCAAGCACAAACAGCGCTCAAGAAAAGCTGGAACACGCCGCTCCGCCACGTCACTCAGGCGGCACAGGCGATTCCCGCGCTTGAAACGGGCGACGCCAATCTCGACGCGGCGCTTGCCTTCGGCTATCAACAGGTGGTGCAGTCGTTTCTGCGCCCAACCAACAGTCTGCCGCACGCCTCATTCGTGGCGGAACGCCAGCCGAATCACGGCTACAGCCCCAGCGGAACTGAATATCCGCGCACGTGGGGCGGTCAAACGCCCGCGCTCGCCTATCTGTCGGCGCTGGCGCTCGCGCCGATCAGCGCGGAACTGGCGCAGGGCGTTGTCCGCAATTATCTTGCCGTCCAGCGCTCGGATGGCTGGATCGATGCGCGACCGGGACTCGCGGGTCAGCAATTGGGATCGCTGTGCCCGCCGATACTCGCGCGGCTGGCATGGGGCATCTGGCAGTATACCGAGGACGACGCTTTCCTGACCGAAACCTTTCCCGGTTTGCTGCGCTTTTTCGAGCGCTGGTTCGCCTGCGACGCCGATCACGATGGCTTCCCCGAATGGGACAGTGAAGCGCAGATGGGCTACCCTTTCATGCCCTCGTTCGCGCTGCGCCTGCCCTGGGGACAGAATGCCGAGATCAAATATGTCGAGCCGCCCGATTTGCTCGCTTACCTGCTCTCGGAAGCGACCAGCCTGCGCGCCATTGCCTACTACCTACGCCGCGACGACGACGAAAAGACGCTCGGCCAGCGCGTCGATCAACTGGCGACAAGGCTCGAAGCGCTCTGGAACTCAGCCGAGCAGCGCTACGTCTACCGCGACCGCGACACGCATCAGACGACAGGCAGCGTGAGTGTGCTTCAGGACGGTCGCGGCGACGAGGATCACATCCTCGCGTTTAAATTGACGCCGCCCAACCGCCTGATCGTCGAGATTGTCGGCGGGCTGACGCAGCCGCCCAAAATAAAGCTGCGCCTGAGCGGGATCGACGCCAGCGGCAACCGCGTGCAGGAGGACAGCGATTCATTCGCCTGGACACAGGGGCGCGGCGTTTACACCAGCAAAAATGCTTTCGCGCAGATCGACCGTATCCGTGTTGAGGGCATCGCCAGCGTCTATAAAGTCAACGCGCGGACGCTGGCGACCAATGAGTTCGACCTGAACAGCCTGCTGCCGCTCTGGACGATTGGCATCCCGGCGGATCATGCCGAGGCGTTGATCCAGCACCTGACCGATCCGGCGAAATTCTGGCGTGCCAACGGCATCCTGATGTTTTCGGCGCAAGACCCGTATTACGATCCCGCCCGCGCCGAGGGCAGCGTCGGCGTATGGAGCTACTGGCTCACGCTGATCGGCGAAGGGCTGATCGAGCATGATCGCCTCGATCTGGCGACCGAGTTGGTCAAGCGCTATCTTAAGGCGCAAACCGCCGTCCTGCGTTCGAGCAAGGCGTTTTACGAGTTCTATCACGCCGACGAAGCGCGCGGCCTCGGTGAACGCGCGAACACGATGGGTTTGCCGCCGCTGCATCTGCTCCTGCGCGTGATCGGCGTGCGCATCCTCTCCAAGCGTCACGTCTGGACAGGCGGGGCGTTCTACTGGGGCAGTCCGGTCACCGTGACGCTGCATGGCGTGTCGGTGACGCGCTCGGCACAGGGAACACGGATTCGCTTTCCATCGGGTGATACGGTAAATTTGCCCGCTGACGCTCCCTGGCAAGAAGTGACAAGCAAAACGCCATGATCGCTTCGGACAGCCTTGTCAACGAATTTGTCATTCGCCGCAGCTCCAACGGCATTCTGATTGCCGATTCGAATGGTATGCTGGTGCAGGTCAATCCGGCGGCGGCGGCGCTGCTCGATCAGCCTGCGGATCGCCTGATCGGAATTTCCATTCAGCAAACTTTTGCCAATAATCCCGCCCTGCTCAATTTGTTCACGCGCAGCGACGACGCCGTGCTCGACGTGCGCCTGCCGCGCAAGCGCCTCGCCGAAGGGATTGCCGCGACCCTCGCCGATGGCGGTCGCATCGTGCTGCTTCAGGATGTCAGCGAGCAGCGCGAACTCGACGCGCGCCGCGAGGCTTTTATCGCGCAAATGGCGCACGACCTGCGCAACCCCATCGCCGCGCTAATCGGCTTCGCCGATCTGATCGAGACGGTGG
>DASZXN010000686.1:0-6296 GCA_035545875.1 Phototrophicaceae bacterium | reverse complement strand
GTGATGGGCGGCGCGGCTTGCACCGTCGGCAACGTGACCCCAGCGGCAGAGTTTAACGTCTGGTGCGACCCCGAAGCCGCGCGCATCGTCTTTCGCTCCGGCCTGCCGCTTGAGATGGTCGGCTGGGAACTGGCGCGCAAGGAAGCCCAGCTCTCGCTCGAAGATATGGCCGCGATCCGCGCCTTCAACACGCCGCTGGCGCAGTTCGCGCTCGACTGCAATCGCCGCGCCCTCGAAGCCAGTCAGGAGCAGACGGGCGATGCTGGCCTCTATCTGGCTGATCCGGTAGCAATGTCTGTCGCGCTCGATCCGAGCGTGTGTACGCACCAAAGCGCCTGTTACGTCGATGTGGAAGTGCAGGGCGAACTCACGCGCGGGATGACCGTCGTCGATCAACTCGGCGTGGCCGACGATTCACGCAATCGCCCCGTCTGGTCAGCACTGGTCAAGAACCCGCCGAACGTCATGGTCTGCTGGCAGATTGACATCCCGCGCTGGAAATCGATGCTCTACAGCGTGCTGCGCTAAACTATGACTATCATGGTCGTTGATTTTTCGTCAGGCAAATTCGGCGGATTTTGGTTAGAATTGTGATATGTCAAAGACTATCCTCACGGTCGATTCGTTTTGGGAGCAGTATGGCGGGCAGCCGTTTGAACTGATCAACGGCAGGCTGGTACCCATGCGCCCCGCGACCGGCGTCAAAGCCTCGGAAGTCGCCGTCGCTGTGGCGGCAGAGCTTTACAATTTCAGCAAGAAAACGCGCGCGGGTCGCGTGACCGGGGCGGACGGCGCATATGCGCTCTCCTCGAACTGCCTGCGCGTCCCTGATGTAGGCTTTTACACCAGCGCCAAAGCCGCACGGATTGTCGATAAGCGCAAATTCCTGCCTTTCCCGCCTGATCTGGCCGTTGAGGTCGTCGCACCCAACGAATCAGCCTCGGAGTTAATGGAGAAGGTCATCCAGTACCTCGCGGCGGGAACGTCGCTGGTCTGGGTCGTCTACCCCGACGTGAAAGCGGTCGTCGTTCACTTCCCCAACGCGACGGCACGCACCTTCACGAGCGCGGGCGTACTCGACGGTGGCAAGCTGCTGCCCAGCCTGCAAATCGCCGTGTCTGACCTGTTTCCTATTGTCGAGGATGGCCTTTAATCTTTACAATTCATTGACAAATTGCAGCCGATCCATATAGTTGATACAGATGAACGTCCATTTTCTCCACTCCGCAGCAAAGCGCGCCACTACTCGATATTGCTCCATTTGTTTACAACCCGATGAGACAGGCAGTTACAATGGACTCTGAACTCCGCTGGGAAAATAACGCTCATACGGTGATACGGCTTTCGTTTCGCGGCGATTGGAACTGGACGGATTTTTACGCAGCGATTGAACAACCGGATCTTGCCAATCAGGACGTAACGATCTGCCTGATTGTCGATCTGCGCGCTGTCAACCGGATTCCGAGTGACGCTGTGCTCCATCTCAAGCGGGCGGCACAACTGATAGAACAGGTCAAGGGTGCCGTAATTCTAATCGCCACCAGCAACGCCGCCCTGACCACCTATCAGTTGATGATCACGGTTTACAAGCCGCTTGCCGGGAAAATTCAACTTGTCTCCACGGATCAGGAAGCGTACGCGCTTCTGCAAATGCCTGCCCCATAAATAACGCGGCTGCCTGATTACCTTACGCGCGTGACGCCTCAGTTTTTCAGCTACCCTCCGCAGATCGGATTGTGCCGATGAACGTCGATATTCACTGGGAAAACGAGGCTAAAACCGTCGTTCGGATCAACTGCTCCGGGCTGTGGAACTGGCAGGATATGGCCGCCGCCACGACGCGCTGGATGGAAACCGACGGACAAGGTTCTAATTCGGGGGTACTGCTTGACCTGCGCGGCGTGATCATGCCGATTGACGTGGTGTTGCACCTTAAAATCGCCACGCGGGATGTTCATCGGGTCAACGGACTGATCGTCGTGCTCGCCTCCGACGCCGCGACCACGCTCGTCTTTAAACTGTTCGTTTCTCTCTACAAAGCCATTGGCGGAAAATTTCGGTTGGTCACCAGCGAGGCCGAAGCCCATGCCGAGCTTGGCCTAACGCCTTAAAACGCGACCGCGCTAGAGCGCGATCACGACCGCGCTCGCCTCAGTCTGGGTGTGCGTCAGGCTGATGTCCCACTGCGTTAAGCCCAAATCGGCGGACAAACGCGCTGCCGCGCCGTAGAGATTGAGCACCGGGCGACCACGCGCATCGCTGCGCACCTCAATCTCGCGCCAGCTTACGTCGCCGATGCCAGTGCCGAGCGCTTTGGCGACCGCCTCTTTCGCCGCGATCCGCGCCGCCAGTCGGTGCGCCTGGTTCGCGCAGTCGAAGCGCTCGTCCACTGTGAAAAAGCGGTTGAGAAAACGCTCGCCGAACCGGGCGATCCCGTCTTCGACCCGGCTGATCTCAATCGTGTCGATGCCGCAGCGCAGCATAGTGCCTCAGATCAGATTAGAGTAACTCAAATACCCGCTCTGATTGTATCGTTTGGACGAAGGAAATGACAGTCGCACGCAAGCTGCCGCCGTTGACGTGAACACCGGAGATAACAGGGGCGACCTGCCCGGTCGCCCCCATTCACATCAATTTAAGGGGTAGGTGGGATGTTTTGCCCTCATCCCCGTCCCTTCTCCATGAGGAAGAAGGGAGAAAAGCTCTTAAAGTCCCTCGGCTGAGGGAGAGGGATTGAGGGTGAGGGCTTAACTTGATGCCTAGGGGCGACCGGACAGGTCGCCCCTACAAAATGATCATTGAGCCAACGTCGATTTTACCGCCTGATCTCGCGCTGATCGGTGCTGATCAGCATCCCCAGTACGAAGGTCGCCAGCGCCGCGCAAATCCCTAAAATCAGCGTGCCAAAACGCGGTTCATTCGACGGCACGGTGACGACTCGTTCCGGGATGCCGTTATTCGCGTTTTCGCGCTGCTGAACATCGACCTGCTTGGCGGCCTCGACCGTCGCCGTATGCGGCATCCCCTGAGCGATCCGATCTGCTTCTTTAAGCGAGACGGCATTTTTGCTCGGCACAATCCGCGATCCGTAGGTGCGGGCGTAAACCTGCGTGAACTCCGCGCCGAACAGCAAAATCTGTGCGGAATAGAAAATCCAGAGCAGCAGCAGCACGAACGATCCCGCCGCGCCGTAGCCGGACGCGACCGAACTCTGGCCGAGATAGAGACCAAGCGCGTACTTGCCAATCGTGAACAGCAGCGCCGTCACGCCCGCGCCGACCCACACGTCTTTCCAGGAAATTTCCACGTCGGGCAGCACCTTGTAGATTGCCGCGAACAGCAGCGTGATCACGCCGAAAGAGACGACGATATTGACGATTTGCAGGATGGTTTCCTGCTCCGGGACGTGAACAGCCACCACGTTGCCGAGCGCCGAGACTGCCGCGCTGAACACCAGCGAGACCAGCAGCACGAAGCAGATGCCCAGCACCATCGTGAACGAGATAAAGCGCTGGCGAACCTGCGTCAGAATGCCGGATGACTTCGGCTTGACCTCCCAGATCGTGTCGAGCGCGTCTTGCAGCGACCCGAACAATCCCGCCGCGCCGAGCAGCAGCGTCACGATACCGATGACTGTCGCCAGCGTGCTGCTCTGTGGGTGGCTGAAGTTGGTCAGCATATCCTGAATCGCGCTGGCCGCCTGCACGCCGACGACGTTCTCGATCTGATACTGCACCCGCCCTTCGACCGCATCGTGACCGAAAAGCAATCCAGATACCGAGATCACCACGATCAGCAGCGGGGTCAGCGAGAAGGCCGTGTAATAAGCCAGCGCCGCCGCCAGCCGAGGGCATTTATCCTCGTTCCATTCCTGAAACGTGTCTTTGAGTATGTTGAACCACGATTTGGCACGCGCCATGACAGCAATCCGTATTCATGACAATTGTAATTAATTGCCATTATAACATATCTGCGGCGCTGGGACTGAGAAATGGATGAGTCTCCAGCCGATCCATCGGGTCGATCCAGCCCTACTGCGCGCGGCGTGGGAATGGGGCATAATCAACGCAAATTGTTAAGCATTGAGGAGTTTTTGCATGGCAACGAAACGTTTAACCACCGCGCAGGCCATTATCGAGTTCCTGCAAAATCAGTACGTCGAGCGCGACGGCGTGGAAACACCTTTCTTCGCCGGCTGCTGGGGCATTTTCGGGCACGGCAACGTCGCCGGGATCGGGCAGGCGCTTCAGCAGTACAGCAAGTCGTTCCGCTACTATCAATGTCGCAACGAGCAGGCGATGGTACATACCAGCGTCGCTTACGCCAAGATGAAAAATCGATTACAGACGTTCGCCTGTACCTCGTCGATTGGCCCCGGCGCGACCAACATGATCACGGGCGCGGCGGTAGCGACGGTCAACCGCATCCCAGTGCTGCTGCTCCCCGGCGACATCTTCGCCGAGCGGCTGCAAGCGCCCGTGTTGCAGCAGTTGGAATGGGAACACTCGCAGGATATTTCCGTCAACGACGCTTTTAAGCCCGTCTCGCGCTACTGGGATCGTATCAACCGCCCGGAGCAGATCATTACGGCGCTGCCCGAAGCGCTGCGCGTCCTGACTTCGCCCTCGGATACCGGGGCGGTCACGCTGGCGCTGCCGCAGGACGTTCAGGCGATGGCCTACGATTTCCCGGCGGAACTGTTCGCCAGGCGCGTCTGGCATATCCCGCGCAATCGACCTGATCTGGCCGCGCTGGATCGCGCCGCGCAATGGATTCGCGCGGCGCACAAGCCGATTCTCGTCGCGGGCGGCGGCGTGCTCTACAGCGAGGCGACCGAAGCGCTCAAGCACTTTGTCGAGAAAACGGGCATTCCGGTTGGCGAGACGATGGCGGGCAAGGGATCACTGTCCTACAACCACCCGCTTAACCTCGGTGCGGTCGGCGCGACTGGGACGGAAGGCGCGAACGTGATCGCCCGCGACGCCGATCTCGTGATCGGCGTGGGCACGCGCTACAGCGACTTCACCACCGCCTCGAAAACCGCCTTCCAGAACCCGGACGTGAAGTTCGTCAACATCAACGTGGCCGAGTTCGACGCTTACAAGCACAGCGCCACTGCCCTGATCGGCGATGCGCGCGTCACGCTCGACGAACTCACGTCAGCGCTTGAGGATTACGACACGGGCAAAGCCTATCGCGCCGCCGCCGCCGACTGGAACAAGCAATGGGACGCGGAGGTGGATCGCATCTACAACCTCGAACACGGCCCGCTGATCAGCCAGGGCGAGGTGATCGGCGTGGTCAACACGCTCTCGAAAGCGGAGGATGTGGTCGCGTGCGCGGCGGGCAGTCTCCCCGGTGATCTGCATAAGCTGTGGCGCACGCGCAACCCGAAAGGCTATCACCTCGAATACGGATACTCCACAATGGGGTATGAAATCGCGGGCGGGCTGGGCATCAAATTAGCAGCGCCAGAGCGCGAAGTCTACGTGATGGTCGGCGACGGCTCGTATCTGATGATGAGCAGCGAGATCGTCACGGCGGTGCAGGAGGGTGTCAAGCTCAACATCGTCCTCCTCGACAATCACGGCTTCGCCAGCATCGGCGGGTTATCGAAATCGGTTGGCAGCGACGGCTTCGGCACGAAGTACCGCTACCGCAGCGAATCGGGTCAGTTGGACGGCGCGACCCTGCCGATTGATTTCGCCGCCAATGCCGCCAGCCTCGGCGCGCAGGTGATCCGCGCCAGCAACAAGGATGAACTGGCCGACGCGCTCCTGAAGGCGCAGCAGAATGATCGGACGACCTGCATCGTGATCGAGACGGATCGCCGCCAGCGCGTCGGCGGCTACGAATCGTGGTGGGACGTGGCGGTCGCGGAAGTGTCCGAGAATCCCGCTGTCGAGCAGGCGCGCGCAGGTTACGAGGACGCCAAGACCAAAGAACACCATTACCTGTGAAGCTGCGGAGAGGCGGATCGATGAACCTGCCTTTAGCCCTCACCCTAAATCCCTCTCCCTCAGGGAGAGGAACTTAAAAACTCTGAAGTTTGTTTTCCCCTTCTCTATAAGCGAAGCGGCGGGAGAAGGGGTAGGGGATGAGGGCTTTTCGAATAGCCTCTGTAAGAACAAAACGCCCCGCCGTCGTAATCTCACGACAGTGGGGCGTTGATTGAGCGAGTCCGCGATTACGCGCAGCGATCCCCGGCAAAAGTGAACTGGTACATCTTACCCGCGTCGCGCAGGTCGTGGGCGAAGTAGGCCAGCGTCTGCCCATCGCTGAGGGCATAGAGCGTG
>DASZXN010000685.1:0-4000 GCA_035545875.1 Phototrophicaceae bacterium | reverse complement strand
CCGTCAGCAGATTCATCATGTCCACACGGATTTTCTGCGTCTCGTGCATCCCGGCAAGTTGATTGGTGACAAGTACGTTGCTCATCCGATCCACGCTTTCCAGTTTTCAGGGAGCGGCTTGGGCATGGCGCGGTAGTAAATCGTGATCTTGCCGAAGAAGATCAGCACCGCCTGCGTGTAAACGGCAACCTGAGTCTTGGCATCGAGCGGGAAGTTACGCTCGATATTCTTCTTGATGTCGTCCTCAGAGAGCGCGTCGATATTCGAGATGAGATCAGCATCAACGGACTTGAAATAATCTTTCAGCTTGGCGAGATCGGTTGCCAACGCGGGATCGCTCGTGCCCACATCGAACGTCTGCTTGAAGGTCTTGAATGAGTCCGCATACGAGCGCTCAACCTCGGCTTGTTCGCGGAACGTTTCGCCGAGCGTCGGGTTTCCCGGTAAGCTGAACCTGAGGTCAGCATCGGTCAGCACGTCAAGCAACTGGGTGCGCAGGCTGTGCATGGCCTTCAGCCACTCGCCCTGCTCGGTCATCAGGCTGTTCATTGTCAAACCACTCCTTAGGGTATTCGTTCGACTCCTAGATGACGCACTTCAGCGAGTCCGTGACACACCGGTTCAGCAGAATTATGGGGAATTTGATGCGGTGTGGCTCTACCCCATATTGAGGTTTTCAGCCCAGGGCGGCAGCTTGAAAATTATGTCCAGTGTCAGAACGAGTCCGGGGAACAGACTCTCTGTGTCGATCTGTTCGCTGCCGCGATAAATCCGTACCATGCGCTCGCCGTGCCGATATTGATAGACTTCGCGTGTCACGGGATAAATCACCCACACTTGTTCTGTACCTTTGTCGAGATAGGTACTGATCTTCGTCTGCACATCTTCTGCGTCGTCACCGGGTGATATAACCTCGACAGCAAAATCCGGCACACCGGGAAACGGCAGCAGCAGATTCCAGCTTGCGGGGATGTTCTCGCGGCGAATGAAGGAAATATCCGGTGCAAATGATCCGCGCAGATGGCTGCTATGCTCGTTCATCAGAAACAGCAAGCCATCCATAAAGAGCGCGCCGAGATTATGTTCCTGAACGACCGCGTCGAGAGGGCGATACACGTTTCCGTTGACCACGTGATGTAATCCGCCAACAGCCGCCATTTCCACGATTTCTCCATTGATAACTTCGACGCGTGCGCTCGTTTTCATGAGGTCGTCCAGCGTGACGACGGTACGTTCGACTGGAATATCTGCCATAGTTGCCACTCCCAACTGCTTCTATCAGCGATTATAGACGATTTCGCGTTAAATCTTTTCCTCAGTCCTCGTCGCTCAGTCTTCAGTCCTGTCTTTTAACTCATTACTCGTTACTCTTCACTCATTACTCATTACTGTCTTTTACTCAGCACTTCTTTTGCTTTTCATCGTCACATCTAACGCTGTTTTTATCATGCAAATGTACAATTCATAAGTTGCGATTCCCTTATCGGAAAGTATAATAGAACGCATGTACAGTTCCCCAACACCTGCGAAAACAGAGCCTAAGATCATGGCGCAAGACAAAATTGTCGTGCATGGCGCGCGTGAGCATAACCTCAAAAACATCGATGTCGAGATTCCGCGCAATCGGCTGGTGGTCATCACCGGATTATCGGGATCGGGCAAGTCATCGCTCGCCTTCGACACGATCTTCGCGGAAGGTCAGCGCCGCTATGTCGAGAGCCTGAGCGCCTATGCCCGTCAGTTCCTCGGCCAGATGGAAAAGCCGGATGTCGATCAGATCGAGGGACTCAGCCCCGCCGTCTCGATTGACCAGAAGGGCGTCAGCCACAACCCGCGCTCGACCGTTGGCACCGTCACCGAGATTTACGACTATCTGCGTCTGCTCTATGCCCGCATCGGCATCCCACACTGCCCGGTCTGCGGCGCGGAAGTCGTCGCGCAGACCGCCCAGCAGATCGTCGATGAAGTCAAAGCGCTGCCCGATGGCACGCGCACGCAAATCCTCGCCCCCATCATCAAGGGGCGCAAGGGTCATCACGAGAAGGTGTTCGAGGACGTACGCAAGCAGGGCTTTCAGCGCGTCCGCGTCGATGGCGAAGTCCGCGATCTCGAAGAGGATATTTCACTGGATCGCTACGGCATCCACAACATCGAAGTCGTCGTGGATCGCCTGATCATCCGGCATTACGATGATCCCGAAACTGAAGAAGCCAAGAGCGCCGAGACGCGCCTGAATGAAGCGATTGAAACCGCGCTCGAACTGGGCGGTGGCGTAGTCATCGTCAATAACCTCAGCACCGATCCGCCGAGCGACATGCTCTTCAGCGAACTGCTGGCGTGCGTCAACGGACACGGCAGCCTGCCGGAGATCGAGCCGCGTACCTTCAGCTTCAACACGCCGAAAGGCGCTTGCCCTGACTGTCAGGGACTCGGTTTCCGGCTGGAGCTTGACCGCGATCTGGTCGTCTCGAACCCCGACCTAAGCATCCTCGAAGGCGCAGTCGATACCAACGGCTGGAACGCTGAAGACCCGAATAGCTGGACGGGCAACATCCTGCGCTCAGTCGCAGAAGCCTATCACATCCCGCTCGATAAGCCCTGGCGCGAACTGAGCACGGATCAGCAGGACGTGTTCCTGTATGGCACGCAGGGACGCAAGTTCAAGGTACGTTACTCCAACTCGCACGGCGACTCGCGCGAATATATGACCTCGTTCGAGGGCATCCTCAATAACTTGCAGCGCCGCTACCGCGAGACCGACTCTGATTACATCCGCGAGCGCATCGAATCATTGATGGCGCAGGTGCCGTGCAGCACCTGTCACGGCAAGCGTCTCCGTCCCGAAGCGCTGGCGGTCACGGTCGCAGAAAGTCACATCAACGAGGTCGTCGCCCTGCCCGTGACTCATCTGGTCGATTGGGTGACCGATTTGCGCGGCGGCAATGGCACGCCTGCCCTGCTCTCCGAGCGCGATCAGCAGATCGCCTACCAGATTCTCAAGGAGATCGAGGCGCGCGTGAACTTCCTCAACAACGTCGGCCTCGGCTACCTGAGTCTGGCACGCTCGGCAGGCACCTTGAGCGGCGGCGAAGCCCAACGTATTCGCTTGGCAACGCAAATCGGCAGCCAGTTGACCGGCGTCCTCTACGTGCTGGATGAGCCATCCATCGGCCTGCACCAGCGCGACAACGCCAAGCTAATTCAGACGCTCATGCGCCTGCGCGATCTCGGTAACACGCTGCTGGTGGTCGAGCACGACGAAGAGACGATGCGCATGGCCGACTACCTGATCGATCTCGGCCCCGGCGCGGGCGAACATGGCGGCTACGTGGTCGCGGCAGGCACGCCCGAAGAAGTCATGGAGACGGAAGGCAGCCTGACCGGAGATTACCTCGCAGGTCGCCTGACCATCGACGTGCCGCCGCAGCGCCGACCGGGAAACGGCAAATCGATCATCGTGCATGGCGCGCGCGAGAACAACCTCAAGAATATCGATGTCGAGTTCCCGCTCGGCAAGCTGGTTTGCATCACCGGCGTGAGCGGCAGCGGCAAAAGCTCGCTGATGGTCGATGTGCTCTACAAGCGCATCGCGCAGGTGCTGAACGGCAGCAAAGAGCGCCCCGGCGATCATGACAGCATCGAGGGGCTGGACAACATCGACAAGATCATCAATATCGACCCGAGTCCGATTGGGCGCACGCCGCGCAGCAATCCCGGCACCTATACCAAGCTGTTCGACGCGATCCGCACGCTGTTCGCTGACCTGCCCGAAAGCAAGATGCGCGGCTACAACGCCGGACGCTACAGCTTCAACGTCAAGGGCGGGCGCTGCGAGAAGTGCGAAGGCCAGGGCGTGCTGCAAATCGAGATGCAGTTTCTCCCGGATGTCTACGTCCCCTGCGACGTGTGTCACGGGGCGCGCTACAACCGCGAGACGCTTCAGGTCAAGTGGAAAGGCAAAAGCATCGCTGACGTGCTCGACATGACCGTCAGCGAGGGC
>DASZXN010000684.1:0-3296 GCA_035545875.1 Phototrophicaceae bacterium | reverse complement strand
CGGTTGCCGATCTGGTCGTGGTTCTGGATGAAGACGATGAAGCGCTCGGCGGGAACGTCTGCTGACGAGGTGCCATGTCGCCGCTTGCGATTGGGCGCATACTGCCCGGTGTAAACAAAGCCGTCGCGGAAAGTCTGCTCCAATTGCCAGAACATGCCGAAGTCTTTGTAATAAGCGTAGTTTTCACCGATCAAATTGGTATGCAGCGCATGATGGAAATCGTCGAGCCACTGTGCATTCATACCGATCCCGCCTTTGTCGCGCGGTATAACCAGCTTCGCCAGATTGCGATCATCCTCAGCGATTAGGTAGACATTGCGCTCCGAATGGTGACAGAGCACGTCGATTTTGTCGGTCAGTTCTTCGAGGAAGGTATAGGGTGAAAAATCGTAGATGAAATGGGTCGCGTCGAGGCGCAGCGCGTCGATGTGAAACTCCGCTAGCCAGTAGCAGGCGTTCTCGATGAAGAAGGCGCGCACTTCGTCGCTGTACGGCCCATCGACGTTCACTGCGTCGCCCCAGGGGCCTTTGTAGATCGAGCGCGTGTAACTGGCATAGTGCGGCAGACAGTTCCCTTCCGGGCCAAAATGGTTATAGACCACATCCAGGATCACTGCAATCCCGCGTCGATGGCAGGCGTCAATCAGCGCGCGAAACTCGTTCGGTGTACCGTAGGCGTGATGCGGGGCGAATAGAAACACGCCATCGTAACCCCAACCGTATTCGCCGGGAAACTGCGCGACAGGCATCAGCTCAATCGCCGTGATGCCAAGCTCGACCAGCTCATCGAGGAACGGGATCGCGCCTTCAAACGTGCCGAGTGGCGAAAATGTGCCGATGTGCAGCTCGTAAATCAAATAATCCTTGAGCTGATGACCTTTCCAGCCTTCTGCCTGCCAGATATAGCGCCGATCCACCACCTGCGATGCGCCGCTCACGCCTTGCGGCTGGCAACGCGAAGCTGGGTCGGGGTATTCGTCCTTGCCATCAAGCCGGTAACGATAAAGCTGGCCGGGGATCACGTTATCGACAATGGCACGAAAATAATCCCCTTCCATGCGCGCCATCGACAAAATCCGATCTTCGTCTCCGTACAAATGCACAGCGACGGTCTTGGCATTCGGCGCCCAGACGCGAAACTCGCAGCGCTTGTCCTCGTCGAGGATCGCGCCCAACGTGGGTAGCCAGTCCATTCGATTGTCCTTATCCGCTGCTTTTAATCGACAACATTAAGTATAAAATAACCAACCTTAAAAGGCGACTATCTTTCCTTTAGCAGTCGATAAACGAGGCAGCTTACGCAGAAGAAATTGTAGGGGCGCAGCGTGCTGCGCCCTTTCGATTACGAGGATTATTTCCGATCCAGCAGGAAGGTTGGCACGACCGAGCCGCCGCCCGCTGTCACGTTGAGCAGCGATACCGACGACAGGCGCGTCAGGCATCCGTAGACCGTTCTGCCGTAGAAAATGTACGGATCGGCATCGACATAACGCGGGCTGATGTCCAACTGACCGTCGATTACACTAGGGAAATCGCGGGTGATACTGCTAACCCGCTCCTGCACGACAAAGGGCGAATTGAGTGCCTGTTGCAGCGTCTCGCTCCACTGCTCGGAGGTCGCTTCCCAGCCCAGCGTCACGCCCTTGCCGCCGTATTCATCGTTGGGTTTGAGCACGAAGCGATCCCGATTGTCGGTGATGAACTCCAGCAGATCGATTTCCCTGTTGTTGTAGACGGTCTTGCGGTCGCTGACGACGCGCGTCCAGGGAATATGTTCGCGGATGACGCGAAGCTGTTCGGGCGTGAACAGACGCGCGTTGCGCTCATCGCTCAAGAAAGCGAAACTGGCCTTCTTCGCCATCAGCTTGGCGCTGAACGAGTTGGTCATCATCACGGCGCGATCCCGCACCGCCTGAACCAGTGGATTATCCACGCCCATCCGCTGAATCATTTCGCTGATCAACACACGCTTATAAATGATGTCCACGCGAAAATCGCCCGCCCACAAATGTCCATCGCGGTATTCGAGCGCGCGCGGATCGACCAGAACCGCCTGCACGCCGCTTTGCCCGAAAAAAGCCTTGCAAATCTCGTGCTCATTGTGAGTCGGAACATCCTGCCAGTCGGCGATGGCGATCTGGGGCATCTCTTTGCCGCCCCACTCGGAATACGCCCGCATCAGCGAACTGAGCAGCGTGCCCAGAGTCGGCATGGCGTAAACCTGATAATGCTCGCGGAAGCGACGCATTGGCTCTACCTGCGCGAACAGATCGCCGAGCACGTCGCCGTAGCCCATCCCGGCAGGCGTTTCGGCGTTGTACTCGACAAATTGCAGCTTGTTCTCATCCACGCGGAAGAATGAATCGAGCCGTGAGCTTGTCCAAGGGATCACGCCGCCGATGTCGAGGCTGAATAACTGTTCCTCGTAGGCTTCCAGCGATAGCTGCGCGCGGAATTTGGCATCGCGCATACAGGCATCGTGCGCGGCTGCGAACGCGCTCAGAAGAATCTCGGTTTCCTGCTGCAAATACGCCCATTGCAGCGTGAAATAGAAATGGGGTCGCAGCACGGTGCAAATCGGTCGATCCCCGAAATAGAGGCCGCGCTTCCAGAGCGCCTCGCGCATAAAGCCGTCGGCTTCAACAGCGCTCTGCGGATCAAGCCCGTCGTGGTAAATCGAAATCGCGTCACCGAGCTGAATCATGAGCCGCTACCTGCTTTCCCCAGTCATAGCGTGAGCGAGTCGCTTCCTCAGACAGCGCAAGCCGGATCGTCATGTCCGCCATGTGCGTGACCATCCAGTCAAAGTGATTGCGACCGAGCGAATTCACGTCCATGTCGGGAGCCGGGTTCATGAAGTCGATGGCATAGGGCACGCCATCGCGGATGGCGAACTCACAGGTATTCATGTCGTAGCCGAAGGCGCGGCAGATGGCGAGCGTATCGTTCGCCAGCCGCTCATACATCTCCGGCGAAAAATCGGGTTCAGGGTAGTAATAACGGTTGTTCGGGTTATAGCGCATCACGTGAACGTCGTTCTGACCGAGGCACATGCAGCGCGCGTAGTCCTGCCACTGAATGAACTCTTGCAGCACCATCGCCAGCAGACCCGTCTGGTTATAAGCAGCGAACAATTCGTCCATCGAGTGAACGACGTAGACCTCTTTCCAGCCGCCGCCGTGCGCGTCCTTGAGCACGCACGGGAAGCCGCCGACGTAATCGACCAGCCCCTGCCAGTCAATCGGGTAGATCAGGTTGCGCAGGCTCTCATTGTGGACAATTCCCGGCACGTATTC
>DASZXN010000683.1:0-2702 GCA_035545875.1 Phototrophicaceae bacterium | reverse complement strand
CGGCAGCACGGCGATCACGTCAGCAGCGTCCGACGGTGCGCGCCGCAGCGTGATCCCCGGTGCGCTCGTCACGTTGATGTTGCCGACCAGCGCCGCAATCGACGTGACGGGCGGCGGCGTATCCGAAACAGCAGGCATCGACGTATTGATGGGCACAGGCGTGAGAGGCGCGGGTGGCAGTGTTGCCCGATTGATCGGTATGGGTGTGAACGTCGGCGGCGCGAGCGTCGATGTCGGCAGCACCGCCAGCGACGGAACTGTTTCTTGCGGATTCGACGTGCAGGCCGCGAACAGAATCAGCGCCAGCATCAGCAGCCCGGCGCGGCGCATCACGAAAGGGAAGCGCGCTCGGCCAGCCACTTGTCGCGGTTAGCGGCGCGCGCGATTTTGCCGCTCGACGTTTTGATCAGCCACTTGGTATCGACCAACTGAACGAAGTTGATCGTGACGGTGCTGCTCTGCACGACCGTTTGCCGGATCGCCTGCGTGATCGCCTTGCGCTCGTCGGGATCATCGGTTTCGACTTCCGCGACCACCGCAATCAATTCTGTCCCTTCACGTTCGTCCGGCACGCCGAATGCGACCGCGCGCCCCGCGTGAATGCCCGCGACCGTATTGACAATCGCCTCGATGTCCTGGGGATAGACGTTCTTGCCCGCGTTGATGATCAGGTCTTTCGAGCGCCCGACGATATAGACCTCGCCATTCGCCAGATAGCCCCGGTCGCCCGTCAGATACCAGCCATCGCGGAACGGCTGCAAATCCGGGCGCTTGTAGTAGCCGCTCAACATGCTGTCGCTTTTGACTGCTAATTCGCCAACGTGACGCTCCGGCAGCGGCTGACCTTGTGGATCGAGCACGCGCACCGCCGCGCCGCTGATCGGCAGCCCGCACGAGACTTTGATCTGTGCGTTCGCGTCTTCCAGTTCGACCGGATGTGCTCGCAGTTCGCTTTGCAATACCAGTCGATCAATCACGTCGAGGTGCGGAATCTGGCGCGGCATCGTCTGCGTGACCGCGAAGGTGTTCTCGGCCATCGCGTAGCTGACTCCCAGCATGGCTGGGACGACTCCGAGCGGCGCGAACCGTTCGAGAAACTGCTCGTGGCTCTCGTGATAGACGGGTTCCGAGCAGTTGATGAACATGCGCATACTCGCCGCCGACAAGCCTTCCAGATCGCGCTGGCGGATACGGCGGGCGCAGTGGTTATAGGCGAAGTTCGGCAGCCAGCAGAGCGTCCCGTGATACTCGTGAATGGCGCGAAAGAGCATCGCCGGGCTTTTGACCCACTCGAACGGCGACATCAGCACCAGCGGGATTCCCTGTATCAGCGGCATCAGGAAGCCCGCGATCAGCCCCATGTCGTGATAGAGCGGCAGCCAACTGACGATCACGTCGTTTTCGCTCAGGTCAATCGCGTCGGCGTAGCTCGCCAGTTGATTGAGCACCGCGCGATGCGCCAGCGCGACGCCTTTCTGCAATCCGGTTGTTCCGCTCGAATGTTGCAGGAAGGCGATCTCATCTGAATTGGGCTTATAGGGCTTGAATTGCCCGGAATGTTCCCGCAGCGCGCTTGATCCATAGACCGGGCAGCCGACGCCTTCCGCAAGAATCGGCGCGAACTCGTCCGTCGTCAGCACCGCCTTGACCTCTGAGCGCCTGACCAGTTCGCTCATGTTGGCGCGGTAAATGTCGGGATCGAGCTTTTCGGTCAGCGTCGGGAACATGGATGGGATCGCGCCCAGCGATAGCGCGCCCCAAAAGGCGTAGATGCTCTCCAAGTCCTGCGTATGCGCGACCACCACCAGATCGCGCGGCTGAATACCGATCCCGTGCAGCGCCGCCGCGTATGCCGTGATCTGGCGCACGAACTCCGCGCGCGTGACCGTGATCGGCGCGTTCTCGATGCTCAGGTAAATAATCGCGGGCGACTCGTCTGCGTGCCGCAGGGTTTCCGTGTCAAGCAGCGTGTGATACGAATCGCGGGTACTTAACGTTAGCATCAGCTAGCTCGGCTTCATACTCGAACGGCGGCGATTCTTGCCCTCGTGCAGCACGTGCGTCTCGTGATTTTTTGCATCGTTCTTGGCGATCACGTGATAAATCTGCTGCATCAGCCGCTCGACATCCACCCCAGCGGCGAAGCACAACCCCATCGCCGTGACCATCACGTCCGCCGCTTCTTCGGCTGTGTGATCGAGATCGTCCTCGCGCGCCGCTTCGACCAGTTCGCGCGCTTCTTCCTGAAAATTCATCGTCATACTCTCGACCGTCGGCGTGAAGTCGAAGCGCGCGTAAAAGTCGAGCGTCCCCTGCGCCAGATCGCGGAATGCGTCCCCCGTGTTGTGCGCGTCGGTCATTTTATGTCCCGCATGACGCGCGCGACCATCTGGTTGAGCGTGTCCATCTTGGCGACCGTCAGGTCAGGATCAGGGATATACACGCCGAACTCGCCCTCGACGTAGACGGCGAACTCCGCCAGCGCGAACGAGTCCATCAGCCCACCCGTGACAATGCCTTCGGTATCCGTCAGGTTGTAATCATCGTCGCGGATCAGTTCGTGCTTGATATAGGTGCGGATTTTCTCGCGCACCGTCGTTTCGTCTGCCATCGATCTATCCTTCTCTGTGTAGGGGCACGGCGCTGCCGTGCCCTGTCAGGATACCATTCAATTTTAGATCAACAGGTTCGTAATCGTTCGA
>DASZXN010000682.1:0-2316 GCA_035545875.1 Phototrophicaceae bacterium | reverse complement strand
GTTGGGGTGCTGTTGGCGCTCGCAGCAGCAGCGGGATCAGGATTTCGGGGGTATCGCGCAAACGCGGACAGGCCAGGTCGAGTTCGTACCATCCGCGCTGACCTTGCCGATCCAGATAAGCGTCCAGAGACGCGGCGAAATCGGGATTGTCGGGCAAGCGACCCGCTTCCAGCGCTGCCCGCAGCGTTGTATCCCAGGCGGTCAACTCACGCAGCGGGTTCAAAAGAATGTTATAAGCGGCATAGCGCCGCGCGTTGTACTCGTCCCATACGCCGGACAGCCGCAGCAGCCGTTCGAGCGGGCGAATTGCCAGCTTCAGGCATTGAATTTCGCTCAACAGGAGGCGATAGCGCTGCTTGAGCGCCGCAACGTCGGTCGCAAAAGTCGAATCGGGCAGATATTCGAGGTGCTTCAACTGTTGAAGCGCCCGGCGTGGCGATCCTATGGCGCGCAGCGGCGCGATCAGTGGGGAACGCGCTTTCGGGGTGGACGCTGCCAGCAGACTTGCCGTGAAGCGTGACGGCGGATCGGGTAGCTGCTCGAACCGCCGGAAGAACTCGTCGGGTGTCAGTTCGCTCATCATTGCCGCTATTCTAGCGCGAAACCTCCACATCTCTTGCCGGACGAATCCCCTTCCATATTTCTCCCCTCCCTGAAGCCGGGGACGGGCTGGGGGTGGGGTTAGAAAGCGTCTCGGCATTTCCTTGACAGGTATTGGACATTTGTGCTAGGTTTGAGGGAACGAAGCGCCATCAGGATCAGCACCATGTCCGACATCCGTCAAATGCCGTTGTTTCCCTCGCTGCCCGCCTCGGAGAGCGATCTGAATCAGCACACGCGCGTGCGCGATACCGTCACGCTCTTTCAGCATCATCTGCTGCGCGATGGCAAGTCCGAGCACACGGTCAAATCGTTCACCTCGGATTTGCAGTTGCTGATGGATTACAGCGGCGACGAGATGGCGCTCGGTGCGTTCAACACCCCCAACTTGAACGGCTTCCTCGATTGGATGGAGCACGAGCGCGGTGTGCCGTGCAGCCGTAAGACCTACGCCCGCCGCGTGACTACGCTCAAAGTGTTCTTCAAGTGGCTGGAAGAAATCGGCGCGATCACGCATGATCCCGCGCGCGCCGTACTTCAGCGCTCCGGCCCTGCGCCGCTCGCCATCGTGCTTGATCTCGATGACGTGACCAGCGTGATCTCGTTTGCGGCGAGTTTACGTCGTGGCGAGAAACCCGACGCGCGTCCTGAAATGCTGTTTCGGCTGCTGCTCGACACGGGCATCAAGAAGGCCGAGACCATGCGCCTCACGCCCGCCGATATAACCCGTGATCAAATCCCTACGCTGATCGTCAGGCATCAGAGCGCCAAGAACGTCTATAAGGAGCGCATTATCAACCTCGATCCCAAGTGGCTGCCCGTGCTGGATGAATATCTGCTTCAGTACACGCCGAAGAACCTGATTATCAACTGCACGGCGCGCAACCTTGAATACATCCTCGAAGATTTGGGGACAGGCGCGGGCATTGACGCCAAAATCTCGTTCGAGATGCTGCGCTGGACGTGCGCCGTCCGCGATTATCGCGCGGGTGTCGATCCCAACATCATCCGCGAGAAGCTCGGCCTCAGCGAAGTCAGTTGGTACGAAACCTTCGCCAAAATCAAGAAGCTGGCCGAAGAACAATCCCGCGATGAATCGTAGGGACGCCATTGATGGCGTCCACTGGCCTTATCGCCTGCAACTTTGCCTCGCTGATTAACTTGTAGGGACGACACTTGTCTCGTCCGCTTCCTTCTACTGTCACGTTAAATCAACCTCAGACCTTCGAGATCAACTTTGTCCTCGCTGGTGAGATGGAAATCAGCGCCGTGTTCTCCGAATTTCCAGCCTTTGGCTATCCCACATTCGATGATGATTCGCACGTCATTCGGTGTGGGATAAGCCGTCTCGATATAGCTCGCTGGTTTTCCTACCAATCGAGCGATCAAAACGCTTCCTGCGCGAATTTGCCACGCACGCACTTCAATGACCCGCTCTGACTCTACCGCGCGAATCCCCGCCTTCCAGCGAAACTCCACCCCATTGACGACGATTTTGCGTGGTCGTTTCGAGGCCATTCATTAGCCCTTGCTTTTACTTAGTCTTCAACCCTCATCGCTCAGTCCTAATAACCGTTGGTGCTAGTGCAAATTTGAGAGAGGTTTTTCGTAGGGGCACGATATATCGTGCCCCTACAAACCCTGTGTTAACCGTTTAGAACCTCAAACTAACACCAACGGTTAATAGACTCTGAGCAGCAGCCCCTTGAGATACTC
>DASZXN010000681.1:0-8197 GCA_035545875.1 Phototrophicaceae bacterium | reverse complement strand
TTGAGACGATCTCGACGCTTGTGAGCATGAAAACCCGCCGCGTCAACTCGCCCTCGGACGCGACCAGCGGGATCGGCGCGGCGGAGGCTTACGTCCTCAGGCAGTTCAACGCGGTTCAGGCGCAGTCGTATCAGGGCAGTTTTGCCGTTACCGAAGAGCCGTTCCCGATCAACTGGGACAACATGACCAGCGTCGGCACCAATGTGATCGGTATTCTGTCCGGGACGGATGTGGGCGCAGGCGTGATCGTGCTCGGCGCGCACTACGACAGCATCAACTACAATTTCAACGATCCGAACGGCTACGCGCCGGGAGCCGACGACGATGCGACCGGAATCGCCGCCCTGCTCGAAATCGCGCGGATTCTGAGTCAGCGTCCACATCGCGCCACGATTGTCTTTGTCGCTTTCTCCGCCGAAGAGATTCAGCGCAAGGGCAGTCAGGCCTTCGTCAGCGATTACGTCAAGGCGCACAACATCGACGTGAAGGCCATGCTCAACATGGACATCATCGGCAGCAATACCGGGCCAAACGGCGCGGTGGACGACAGCGAGATCCGCCTGTTCTCGGCTGACCCGAACGACTCGCCCTCGCGTCAGTTGGCGCGTGAACTCAACCTGATGGGCGCGCGCATGACCCCCAACTTCAGCATTCTGGTGCAGGGCGCGGTGGATCGCGCCGGGCGCTACAGTGACCATATGTCGTTCAGCGACGCGGGTTATCCGGCGGTGCGCTTCGTCGAGGCGCTTGAAGAAATCGACCGCGAACACAGCGAGCGCGACATCATCGACGACATTCAGGCCGATTATCTGGTCAAGTCTACCCAGACGATCCTCGCCTGTATGACCGCGCTCGCCGATGGGCCGCCGCCGCCCGAAAATATCGACCTGCGCCAGAACAGTGACGGCACGCGCTCGCTCCATTGGCAGCCCGCGCCGGGAGCGGCAGGCTATCTGGTGGCGCTGCGCCACCCGGACGGCATCACCTACAGCGATTATTTCCCAACCAGCGACACCAGCGTGACCTGGGATGGTTTCGTCGCCTCGCGTTACGTTTCGCTGGCGATTGCTTCGGTTGATGCTAACGGCCTGATGGGGCCGCTCTCGATTGAATTTGGGATTACGAGTTAAATCATGACCGAACCGATTGAGCCGATTCCGGCAGAGCAGGCGCGCCAAATTCTCGATCAGGCCATGATCGAACGGCTCGGCGCGGACTGGCAGGACGAGGACAGCGGTTGGCAGTTGGTCACCGGGCACGATTACATGGCGCGCGTGACACGTGGCCGCACCAACGTCGATTTCTACGTCGATCTGCTCGGCAACGTGACCGTCAGCGAAGGCGAGATCAACCCGGCGCAGGACAGCGGTCGCCTGATCGCGTGGACGCTGATCGGCCTGTCGATTGCCATTGCCTTTCTGCTGGCGCGCATCGTCGGATGGCTGTGATCACGGCTATCCAGTCACTTTGCCCTCATCCCTGCCCTTCTCCCTCAGGGAGAAGGGGGAAGCCAGTTTGCGCTCATTTGAAGTCCCTCGCCCTGAGGGAGAGGGATTTAGGGTGAGGGCTTTACGTACCCCTACAGTGATTCTGATTGCGATTCTGGTCGTGATCACCGTGATTGCGCTGCCGATTCTGACCTACCCGCTGGGGCGCGATCAGGGCGAGTTCGCCACGATTGGGCGCGGTATCCTCGAAGGCAAAATCCCCTACGTCGATCTCTGGAATCCCAAGCCGCCTGCCGTCTTTTACGTCTATGCGCTGGCGATGACGATCTTTGGGCGCACGAGCGCGGGGCTGCGCGCCATCGACCTGATCATTTTCCCGCCGACCGCCGCCGCGATCTACTGGATTGGCAGGCGGATCGCCAATGTGCGGATCGGCTTGTGGGCGGCGCTGCTGTTCGGCGTGTTTTACTTCACCGAGACGTTCTGGACGCTGACCCAGAACGACGGCATTGTCCTTCTGCCGATGACGCTGGCGCTGATCTGCGCGATCAAAGCGGCTGATGCGGATAAGCGCGCCGCGCTCTGGGCATTCGCTTCCGGCGCGTTGTGCGCGTATATCCTCTGGTTCAAATACCCGTTCGTGATCTTCATCGGCGCGGCGGTTTTCACGTACATTTTTGTAGGGGCACGGCGCGCCGTGCCCCTACGACGCCGGGATGTTCTCGCGTTTATCGCGGGCGGATGTGTGATCGGCCTCGGCGGAATTATCTGCCTGATCGTCACGGGCGCGTGGGCTGCGTTTTTTCAGAGCGCGGTCGTGACCGCCAGCTATACCGCGCAGGGCATTGGCGATGTCGTCAGCGCCATGCAGACGGCGCTCGCCTTCCGCTGGGATCAGTGGGGCTTGCTGTTCGTTCTAGCTGTGATCGGGCTGCTGTTTGCCATCCGACGCATTAATCGGCGTTCGCTCTGGTGGATCGTGCTTGTCTGGCTGATCGCAGGCACGGCGATCATGCTGATCCAGTTGAAATTCTACGATTATCACTGGCTGCCGATGCTCCCGCCGCTGGCGCTGATCGGCGCGGCGGGGATTGAGGCGGTGATTGAGGTTGTTCGTAATCGCGGAGGGGCACGGCGCGCCGTGCCCCTACAAACCGCAATTCGGGGCATCATCGCCCTCGCCCTGCTCGTCGCCATGACCGGCGTGATCTGGTCGCTGGCGCTGCCGTATCTGACCGGGCGCGAGGATCAGGTGGCGTACTATCATCATTTTCAGGCGGGCGAGTTCGTGGCCGACGAATCGCTTGAAGTGGCGGATTTTCTGCGCCAGCGCGTCGCGCCCGGCGATTCGCTGTTCATCTGGGGCTTTCGACCGGAAGTCTACTATCTGAGCCAGTTGAACCCGGCGGTGCGCTTCATCTTCCAGTTTCCGCTGGTGGCGAACTGGTATCCGCAGGAGTGGAAGAAAGAGACGGTCGATATTCTCTGGGCGGCGCTGCCGCCTTATGTGCTGGTCTTGCAGGCCGATTATATGCCCTGGGTCACGGGCAACGATCAGGATTCCAATACCGACCTTCAGCAGTATACAGAACTGAACAATTGGCTAGAATATAATTACGTCCGCGACACGCAGATTGGTAACTTCTTTATATGGCGACGAATATCCACACCAAAGTGATCATCCGAAGCGCGGCAGCCGCCGATATTCCGGCGATTGCCGACCTGATTAAGCCCTACGTTGACGAGGGATCGCTGCTCGAACGCACCTACGACGAGTTCGAGGAACTGCTGCCCAATTTCTTCGTTGCCGTCGATGAAAACGGCGTGATCCTCGGCTGCGCCGCGCTTGAAATCTACTCGCGCAAGCTGGCCGAAGTGCGCAGTTTAGCCGTTTCCCGCGAAGCGCAGGGGCAGGGCGTTGGCCGTAAGCTGGTCGAAGCCTGTGTCGAGCGCGCCCGCGAACATAACGTCCTCGAAGTCATGGCGATCACCGCCTCGGACGCCTTTTTCCAGTCATGCGGCTTCGACTACACGCTGCCGAGCCTCAAGCGCGCCCTCTTTCTGCAAACCCGCGACCGGCTCTAGCGCAGTTTCAGCGGTTGACTGCGCGCAGAGCGCCCGTATAGCGCTCCGTGAGATTACACACGCCAACGACAACTGACGCTGGCAGGCTGGGCAGGACGTGTCATGCTCTCAGCCGGAATATTCAGCATGGCGCTGTGCTCTGTCTGCCAAATAAACACCAAATTCAATGCCTGTAATTGTGAAACGAATCACAAATTACGCGTATAATTAAATATAGATACAAGAGCGCCTGTCACCTAAGGAGTGGACATCATGAGTCGCTCAAAAATAATTTTATTGACCGTAGTCCTAATGGCGCTGCTCAGTGGCGCTGTCCAGGCGGCGAGCAGTGGGGACATTCATTTCGACGGCACGGGGAACACCGAAGCAGAAACCTGCGATTTAGCCAACCTCAACTACCATTATTCCTTTACGGCTAACACCGATGATGGAGGTGGCTCCGACTACGTTGCCGTCGTGATCGTGGACGCCTACGGCACACCGCTCGACGTGGATTACCTGTCGTTTCCGCTTGGCCCGGTTTCCGGGTCTGACTTTGCGAATTTCAGTTGGATCAACAGTATTTCCTCGCGTCCGGCCACGATTGCCCTGTTCGACATTGGCAATCCGGGCAGCATCGACGAAAACACCGTTGCGGGTTTCAACTTTGCCATCAGCGGCACGCTGCTGTCTCAGGACAGCTTTGATCCGGCCAACGTCGCCAGCCCGTGCAGCGAACTGCCGCTCTTAAGCCCCTTCCTGTTCAGCAGCGGCTCCAAAGCGGCTTATTGTCCGCCTATCCCGGATGGCTCGGTGATGGGCGCACTGCCTAACCGGACGCAGGCGTTTTACGAGCCGGGAAACCTCGCGCCGGAAGTTTTTCTCAACCCAGGTACCTACTGGGTCATCGGCGAAGATCAAGGGGAGCAGTACTACAAGATCAGGCTCGCGTGCCAAGACCTGTGGGTGCCGATTGCCGCGCTGCAACCAAGCTGGCAGTCTCCCTGGAATGGGCAGACACTCCCGACCCGAATCACGCCATAAACGTTCGCCTGATGCGGTCGATGTATCATCGATGCGGCGGGTGTGCTTGCGCACTAAAGAAAACGTGGCGGGCACGCCCGCCTTTTTGTGGTGCTCACAGAATCGTCCGGCGGCGGATATGGCTGAAATAGACTGCCGCACCAAGCATAATCACAGCAAGCAGCGCCCACAGGAGCGCCCAGATCACGCCGGGGATGATCGGCGCGACGGCAGCGGAAAACGCCGCTGCGTCGTTGCGTGTCGTGCCGAGCGCGATGTCAGGGTGGGTGATTACCGTGAGCAGGTCAAGCACGGCATTCAGCCCGGTCAGGATCGCCAGAACGTCGAGGACAAGCAGGTTGACGCTGCGGTCGCCGACGCGCCAGAGCAGCACCAGCACCAGCGCCATTCCCAGCCCGACCAGCCATGCGGTCGAGAGAAACGATGTAAACGCCAGCGTGATGATCGCCACGAGGATCGCCAGCACGAGCGAGATCGTGCGTGGGAACGGCACGGTATTGACGAGGTAGAACAGCACCGCGCCGAACAAGGCCGCGCCGAGATAGCCCGCCGGAAGGATCAGCAGGGGACTACCGCCCGCCGTGAGCGCGACACCGGAGCCGTCCGCAAAGACGGTCAGGTTGACGAACCGCCCACCGCTGATGATCGCCGCCAGCCCATGCCCGGATTCGTGGACGAAGGTGACGAACAGGCGGATCGGGTAGAGAATAAAGCCCAGTTGCGGCACATTCCAGAGGACAAAGACGATCACGAAGGCGATCAGCGCGATCATGAGGGCGCGCTGGCGAAAGAGAGCGAGATGGGTCAGCATAGGTGCAGCCTCAGGAATCCCGTGTCCGGCAAAGAGGTTGGAAACTCATAACTCGTGTCAATGGACGAAACGCCTACAATAGATGATTGTCTACACACCATAATACGACAGAGAAGGGACTGGCGTTTCTTGGCGAAGAAAAACACTTCCAAATCCACTGAGAAAATCACGATCACGGAGAGCAAAACGCTGGAGGTGATCGTAGAAAAACCGAAAAAAGCGGCGTCAAAAGCTGAAAAGTCGCCAATCTTCGATCACGACCCGCTGCGCTTCGGCACGGTCGGGTCGCCGCAGACGGCGACGGAAAGCGGCACGCCCGCCGCGATTCGCAACATCCGCGAACTGGGACTGAGCCATCTCGAAATCGCGTGGGTACAGAGCGTGCGCGTCTCGCCGGAAACCTGCGCGCAGATCAAGGCGCAGGCCGAGGCCAGCGGCATCTCGTTGAGCATTCACGCGCCCTACTTCATCAACCTGAACAGCCTGACCGCCGAATTGATGGAAAAGAGCGACGCTCGCCTGTTGGCGGCGGCGCGAGCGGGTTATCTGGCGGGCGCGAAGGACATCATTTTCCACCCCGGCAGTTATCACGAGATGCCGCCGGAGCAGGTCTACGAGCGCGCCAAGCAAAAGCTGATCGAGATCACCGGGATTCTGCGCGAAGAAGGCGTCGATGTAAACCTGCGCCCGGAAACGATGGGCAAATCGGCGATGTTCGGCACGCTCGATGAAGTGGTGCAGTTGAGCAAGGAAGTTCCCGGCATCAAGCCGTGCATCGACTGGGCGCACCTGCACGCGCGCACGGGCAACGGGACGTTCAACAGCTATGCCGAGTTCGCCGACGCGCTGACCCGCGTCCAGAAGGTGTTGGGCGACGAAGGCATGAAAACGCTGCACTTCCACCTGAGCGGGATCGCGTATGGGCCGAAGGGCGAAAAGGAACACCTGCCGCTCAATGAGGCGGATTTGCACTATCGCGAACTGATTCAGGCGTTCATCGACTTCAAGGTGGGTGGGACAGCGGCGGTCGAAGCGCCGATGCCGTTCCACGTCGCCGATGCGCTGACGTTTCAGGCGACCTATCGCCATCTGCTCAGGAAGGACGAGCCGCTGGAAGAAATCGCGGATTAGGCGATTTCGAAGCGCCAAAGCAGGATCAAATTCAAAAGAAAAAGAGTCAACGCAAAGGCGCAAAGACGCAAAGGAAAGGCAGGGGGCACGATATATCGTGCCCCTACGAGGGAGCGGCGTGAGTCCAGATGATCAGCGCGAGATCGAGCAGGAATTTATCGAGTCATGGGATGGAATGGAGCGATTTTGTAATAGCCTGATCAGCGAATACCATCGAACAGAAGTTCAATTGGATGCTTGACCTCATGCGTGAACTCCGTCAGCGCGGTTACGATAGACAGTTTCGCGCAGGCCAATCCCTATGGCGGTTTATCTTGTCGCGCTCTCGACAGCACGGTTTACGCCCTGATCAGCCGCTTTTGATATTCGATTTACAACGTGAGGGCAGTATGTTTGTTGGATACCATGAGCCGCCGGATTTGACTATCGAGTTTGCGACGGAGCGCATCGAAATCAAGCCGCAAGTAGACGGTTTGCTTAAGCGGTTGCTGGCACAGCCGATTGATTGAAGCCAAAATCGTCCCCGCGCCGGAGGTTCGAAACCTCCGGCTATCAAACCCAAGCCGTCTTTAGACGGCTATGATGCAGCCCACTGAAGTGGGCTTGAATTCCTAGCCAGAGGCTTCGAGCCTCTGGCGGCAAATAAGGAGTCCTAATGCCCCTCGACATTCGCGCGTTTATCTTCGACCTCGACGGCGTGATCACCGACACCGCCGAGTACCATTTTCGCTCGTGGAAGCGCCTCGCCGACGAGGAGAATATCCCGTTCACGCGGCAGGACAACGAAGCGCTGCGCGGCGTCTCGCGGCGCGAGAGCCTGAACCGGATGCTCAAAGGCCGCGCGATTGACGAGGCGACGGCTCAGGCGTGGATGGAGCGCAAGAACGCCTACTACATCGCCTACCTGAACGAGATCACGCCCGCCAACGTGCTGCCCGGTGCGCTCAATCTGCTCGATGAGGCGCGCAAGGCCGGGATCAAGACGGCGATTGCCTCCGCGAGCAAAAATGCGCAAACCGTGCTGGATCGGCTGCAAATCGCCGACAGGTTCGACGCGGTGGGCGATGGTTACAGCGTGATCAACACCAAGCCCGCGCCCGATCTGTTCGTCTGGACGGCGGGACGGCTCGGCGTTTCACCCGGCCACGCGGTGATCTTCGAGGATGCCGAAGCGGGCATCGCGGCGGCGATTACGGGCGGCTTCTGGTCGGTCGGGATCGGCTCGGCGGAAGTTCAGAAGGCGGACGTGGTTCTGTCTGACCTCGCGAATATTCACGTCGCCCAGATTGTCGCGCGCCTCAGCGCGGCGCAGGCCCGCAGGACGAGCGAATAATCAGGCGCGGCGGCAGCAAAAGCTGACGCTGTGGCGGTTCGTCGCCCTTGATCGCCGCCTCCAGCATAGCGATCAGCGCCGCGCCGATTTCCTCAATCGGCTGGCGCAGCGTCGTCAAAGCCGGACGCAGATACTCGGTCATCGGCGCGTCGTCAAAGCCGATCACCGATATATCGCGCCCGACGACCAGCCCGCGCTGCTCGGCCTCGTTGAGCACGCCAACGGCGATCAGATCGCTGATGGCAATTATGGCGGTCGGCGGATCGGGCAGGTCGAGCCACTGAGCGAGCGCAGCGCGCCCGGTCTGCTCGCTGTGGATGCCGCGTATCAGGTAGGCAGCGTCCGGCTCGATCCCGGCGGCGCGCA
>DASZXN010000680.1:0-2400 GCA_035545875.1 Phototrophicaceae bacterium | reverse complement strand
TCTGCACACCCACTCGACGCGCTCGGATGGGCGGCTGTCGCCGGAACTGGTCTGCCGCTTCTACCGCGAGGCGGGCTACGACTTCCTCGCCATCACCGATCACTTCATGGAGCGCTACGGCTATCCGATCACCGATACCACACCGTATCGCAGCGAGAATTTCACGACGATTCTCGGCGCGGAACTGCACGCGCCGTCTACATCGAGCGGCGAATTGTGGCACATTCTCGCCGATGGCCTGCCGCCGGATTTCGCCAAAAATCTGCCTGACGAAACCGGGCCGCAGTTGGCGCAGCGGGCGAGGGCAGCGGGCGCGTTCGTCTCGGTGGCGCATCCGGCGTGGTACGCCCTGAGCGAGCAGGATGTGATCTCGCTCGGTCAGGTCGATGCGATTGAGACGATCAACGGCATCTCGGCAGATCATAACGACCGGATCGATAGCTGGTACATGCTCGACGTGATGCTGGCGCGCGGCTATCGCTACAACGCCTGTGCCACCGACGACGCGCATTTTCAGGAGCGGCACAACGACCGTTTGCGCGGCTGGGTGTGGGTCAAAAGCGAGGCGCTGTCGCCGGAAGCGCTGCTGGCGGCGCTCAAGCGCGGCGATTACTATAGCAGCAGCGGGCCGCAGTTCTTCGACGCGCAAATTCAAGACAAGACGGTCAGAATTCGTTGTTCGCCTGTCAATTCGATCTTCGTGACCGGGAAAGCCGCGCAGTCGCAGTTCAAGCACGGCAAAGGGATGATCGAGGCCGAGATCGACATTCGCAAGCTCGACAGCCCGTACTGCCGGATTACGATCCGCGACGAGCAGGGCAATCGCGCCTGGACGAATCCAATCTGGCTGGCGGAGTAGCGCGTCAATTCGTGCAAGCTGCGATTCGCTGCGTATAATCATGGCGAATTGACCAAAAATTTAAAAGTCTGAAATTGAGGGATGGGAAATGTCCGACGAAACCAGCGTCAGCGAACTGCGCGGCCAGGTCGATGATATTAATATGCAGATTCTCGAACTGCTGACGAAGCGAGCGAAGGTCGTCAGCGAGATCGGCAAGCTGCACACCAGGATGGGCGTCTCGCACTACGATCCATCGCGCGAGGCCGAGATGCTGACCCGGCTGGAGCAGGCCAACAAAGGCCCGTTCAGCAACGAGACGATCAAGGCGCTGTTCCGCGAGATTTTCCGCGCCTCGCTCGACATGGAGGAGACGCAGGCGCGCGCCCGCATCCGCGTGCAGCGCAAATCACCGGACGAGCGCACCGTGATTCGGATGCCGGATGGCTACGAGATCGGCGGCGGCGACTTCAGCGTGATCGCTGGGTCATGCACGGTCGAGAGCTACGAGCAGATGGACGAAGTCGCGGCAGCGCTGGCGGCGCGCGGCGTGCGGATCATGCGCGGGATGGCCTGGAAGCCGCGCACCTCACCCTACGAGTTTCAGGGCATGGGCGAACCGGGCTTGCAGATCGCGCGCGAAGTCGCCAACAAGTACAACATGTACGTCGTCAGCGAGATCATGGACGCCAGCCAGATTCCGATGTTCATGGATTACGTCGATGTGTTCTGGGTCGGCGCGCGCAATATGCAAAACAGCTTTCTGCTCAAGGCGCTCGGCAAGATCGACCGCCCGGTGTTCCTCAAGAACGGCATCTCAGCGACGCAGGAGGAATTCCTCTACTCGGCGGAGTACATCGTCAGCAGCGGCAACCCGAACGTGATGCTGATCATGCGCGGCATCCGCACCTATGAGAAGGTCACGCGCAATGCCATCGACATCGGCGCGCTGGCGGTGCTCAAGCTGGAATCGCACCTGCCCGTGATCATGGACATTTCGCACTCGGCAGGGCGGCGCGACATCGCCAAGCCGCTGGCGCGGGTGGCGCGCTCGGTCGGCGCGGATGGCCTGATGGTCGAGGTGCATCCGAATCCCCCGGTCGCCATGAGCGACGCCAAGCAGCAGTTGACCATCCAGCAGTTCAACGAAATGATGGACGAAATCGCACAGATGGCGTAGGAAGAAATACAAAAGGGGCGTTCGTGCAAACAAGTTTGCCTGAACGCCCTTACTGGTTATCTTCGTGAACGGGTTCTATCGAGAGCAGATAGACGTTGCGTTCATCAAACTTGTAGAAGACCCAAAAGGCAGGTGTTTTGCCCACCGCGAGCGTTACCAGGGTGCGATATTCTGGTGACTGTTTCAACACCTCGCCTAATCGGGGATTTTCGCCTAGCTGATCCGTAATCCAACGATGGATTTCGTCCATATCGGGATAGCGCTGGCGAAAGAGGTCGAAATCTTCAGTGAAGCGCGGTTCTTCAATGACCCCTCTAAGGTAGCTCACCTTTATCACGCATTTCCTGAAGACGGCCTTCCGCCCAACGCCTTCCAACATCAC
>DASZXN010000679.1:0-3262 GCA_035545875.1 Phototrophicaceae bacterium | reverse complement strand
AACACGAACGTGCCACCGATCAGGAGCAGGGCGATTTCGACCGTGCTGATCGGAGAGCCTTCGGCTTCTGGCAGCGCGCGCATCCGGCGCGTCGTCACCGCGTCCATCCGGCGTCCGCGAACAGGCGACCGACAATCGGACGCAGCTTGTTGATCTGGATGGCGCTGCGGTCGGTCATGATCGCGTTATCGAGCGCGTGATGGCACGAGCAGGCGACGCTGGGGTCGATCAGCTCGACGGTGCGGGCGACGGCTTTCTGGGCGATGCGCAGGTTCTCGTTCATGGTTTTGACGACCAGTTCGACGCTGACGGGTTCTTCATGCCACACGTCGTAATCGGTGATGTGCGCCATGATCGTGTAGGCGATCTCGGCTTCACGGGCGAGGATCGCTTCCGGCGAGGTTGTCATGCCGACAATGCTGCAATCCCACTGCCGGAAGATGTGGCTCTCGGCGCGCGTGCTGAAGCGCGGCCCCTCAATCGTGACGTAAGTGCCGCCTTCGCGCACCGTCCCACCGACTGCGCGCACGGCTTTTGCGGCGATCCTGCCGAGTTCCGGGCAGAACGGTTCGGCGCTGGAGATGTGCGCGACCAATCCAGTGTCAAAGAACGTTCGTCCGCGCTCGGCTTTGGTGAAATCGACCAGTTGATCGGGGATGACGATGTTGCCCGGTTCGTAGTCCTTGCGCAGCGATCCGCAGGCGCTCACGGCGACGATGAAGCGTACACCGAGCATTTTCAGCGCGCAGATGTTGGCGCGGTAGGGGATGGTCGTCGGCGTGTAGACGTGGCCGATCCCGTGCCGGGGGATGAAGGCGACGCGCTTGCCGCCGAGCGTGCCGACCACCACGTCGGCGCTCGGTTTGCCGAACGGCGTTTCGATTGCGACTTTCTCGATGTCGGTCAGTTCCGGCATCTGGTAAAGACCGGAGCCGCCAATCACGCCGATTTGAATGTTTTCAGGCATTGATAAGCCTCTCTTTACCGCAAATACAAAGAAAAATATTTAACGCAAAGGCGCAAAGGCGCAAAGAAATTGGTGTTACCCATGAACGACCTTTCCAACCTTGTCATGCGGGCATAGACCCCACGATTTTGTTTTTTAACTTTGCGTCTTTGCGTCTTTGCGTTGACTCTTTTGGCTTTCATCTTTTACAGCGTTGCGCGGATGCGTCCGCCATCGACCGGGACGGCAGCGCCCGTGATAAAGCCTGCCGCTGGCGAACACAAGAATACCGCCGTGTTCGCAAATTCTTCGGGTGTGCCGAAGCGCTTGAGCGGAATGTCGGCTGTCGCTTTGGCGCGTTCCTGCTCGATGGTCGAGTTGTTCTTCTTCGTGCGTGCGGTCAGCACCTCGACCTGCCGCGCCGTCTCGATCCCACCGGGAAGGATACTGTTGACGCGGATGCCTTCGGGCGCAAGCTCCTGCGAGAGTGTCTTCATCAGGCCGACGACCGCAGGACGGATCGCGTTGGTGAGCGTGTTATTGTGGTTGGGCTGCTTGGCCGAAGCCGAGACAATCGCCAGAATTGAAGCGCGCTTTGACTGGCGCAGATAGGGCAGCGCCGCCTGCACCAGCGTGACCGCGCTCAGGAGCGTTAGCTCGGTCGCTTTCTGCCAATCGTCGAGGCCAAAGTCGTCAAACGTGCCGTTGGGCGATCCACCTGCATTGGTGATCAGAATATCCAATCCGCCAAGCATCTCGGCGGCGTTCTTGACCATCTTCTGCGTTGCTTCGGTGTTGGCGACATCGGCGGCGAGCGTAAAAACCGGATTGCCGCTCTCCTGATTGATGTTAGCGGCGGTTTCCTGAAGGCCGCTCAGACTGCGGCTGTTGATCACGACAATCGCGCCCTCCAAACTGAAGCGCCGCGCTGTCGCCGCGCCCAATCCCTGACTGGCGGCAGTCACCAGCACCCGCGCGTTGCGTAAGCCCAAATCCATCGTTATTGCTCCAGTTCGAGGCGGTAGCAAACGCTGCCAATGCCAATAATATCGCCGTCGGTGATGATCACCGGGTGGGTGATCGGCATCCCGTTGATGGTCGTACCGTTGCGGCTCTGGCGATCTTCCAGCCACCACTGACCGCTGCGCAGGGCGACGAGCGCATGTTCGCCGCTGGCATAGGTATCGGTGACGAGGATCGTGTTGGTCGGGGATCGACCGAAGCTGGTCAGCGGCAGCAGGGGGTAGCTGTGTCCGGTTGGGGTGAACGAATCATCAATTTCGCGTAGTTCGACCAGACGACCATAGGCGCGGCGGCTGGCTTCGGCTTGCACGACCGCGCTGCGATAGTCGCGCCACATGACGACAAACAGCAGCGCCAGCACGCCGACCAGCAGCGCGCCGGAGATCAAGCGCAGGAGGAAAAGCGTCAGTTCGGTACTCATGACGCCTCCGCGCGGTTAGCGCTCCACTGGCTCGCCGAAATTGGTTTGTTCGCTGGCTTGATCTTCGAAATAGACCAACTGGGTTTTGCCCAGCCGGATCACATCGCCGGGTTGCAGGCGATGTTCGCGCACGGCCACATCGTTGACGAGCACGCCGCCCTGACTCTGGGTATCGAACAGGGTGTAGACGCCGAAGCGCAGCCGAAGCTGAACGTGATAGCGCGAGGCGTAGGGATCATCCAGCACAATCGTGTTATCGCGGCTGCGGCCAATCGTGATGATCGGCTCGGTCAGCGGGATCGTCTGCTGGCCGTTAATGATCAACTGCGGGTTCTGCGGCGTGGTCGTTTCGGGAAGCTCGATGCGCTTCATGACGGCGGTCGAGGCATTGCTGCCTTTTTGGTAGCGGGCATCGACGATGACGTCGTTCGGTTCGATCTGCGGCGTGGGCAGGATTTCAATCGTCGGGACATCGCTCAGGCGATACCCGGCGGTGCTGGCGAGTTCGATGAGATGCTGGCTCAGAATCTGAGCGAGCAGCGGCTGGCGCGCGAGCAGATGATCGTAAACGTCCGTGTTCAGGTGAATCGTATAGTGATCCGGCGCGTAAGGCCGGGGATCACCGTCATTCGTCGGCTGGATTCCGGTTTCCATCGCGCGGGCGAGGTGCAGCGCGATGTCCTGTGCGCGGACGGTTTTGCTGAACAGTTGAGCAAATGCGCCTTCGATCAGTTGTTCCAACTTCGCTTCTAAACGTGCAATCGCTTGATCGTTCATGGGGCGCATTATAGCCCGGCGTGTGCAGCTCGGCAACGAACGCTTACCCTACGAGGGTTTCCCATAAAGTAGGGGCGTAACATGTTACGCCCCTA
>DASZXN010000678.1:0-3591 GCA_035545875.1 Phototrophicaceae bacterium | reverse complement strand
TAATCAACCAAGCCCTGCCAGTCAATCGGATAGATCAGATTGCGCAGACTCTCGTTGTGAACGATCCCCGGCACGTATTCCTTATTGGGCAGCGCGACCGTTTTCGGCTGCGCGACGCCGAGGCGTGCCATCAGCGATGCGCCGAAAAACTTGTCGTCAGCCGTCCACATGAACGGATCGTTAACAACTTTGACGCCTTGCAGCGCCGCGTTTTTCAGATAGAGGCGATAGTAGGGGATTTCGTGCGAGATGCGATCCACGATCACACGGTACGGAACAGGCTCATTCATCTTCGTGCCGCCGATTTTCATGTACTCGGCGATCACGCCCGTTTGCGCCGTGCGGCGGTTGACTTCATCGATAAATGCCGGAGGCCACGACCACTCCCGACCGACAAATAAGCCAATGCGAACAGGTTCAGCCATGCTCACCGCTCCCGTTGAAGTGTACCGCCCGTGTTGGTCACATTATAGCCAATGGAACTTAATCATGCCCGAAGATGTAGGTCGGCACGACGCGCTGCCAGTACGGCCAATCGTGAATCCAGCCGTTCCACTCGCGCAGCGCGTTGCCGATCCCCTTGCTCCACAGCAGCCCCGACATATCGCGCGACCATTGAAGCTGTGGATCACCCGTGCCGACGACGATGATAATATCCTGACGGCGCATCGCGTCGAGACGCTCGCCGGACACGCCCGCGACGAACTGCATCGGGTTGTTGAAGTAGACATAATCGTCGCTGTAGCCGCCTGTGAACTCGCGGATGTCGTACAGGCCGCAGATGCCGAGAATCCGGTTGATCTCCCAGGGATATTTCAGGCCGAAGCCCATCGCGTGAAATGCGCCGAAACTCGCCCCCATCGTGATCGTGTACGGATTGGGATTCTTCCAGCGCATGAACGGCAGCACTTCGTTATGCAGATACTCAAAATACTGGTGATGGCGATAGGCACGTCCGCCGGGATGTGCCCAGCGCGCATACCAGCTTTCCTCGTCAACGGCATCGACGCAGTAAGCTTGCAACCAACCCCGTTCGAGCGGCTCGCGCAGTCCGCCGTCCATCATGCCGCGATCCTGCCACTCGTAGAAATGGCCTTTCGAGGTTGGGAAGATGATCACCTTCGCGCCCGCGTGACCAAAGACCAGCAGTTCCATATCCCGGTTGATCGACGGGCTGTACCAGCGGTGATATTCGCGGTTCATGCGGCCTCCAATGCAGCGCGCACCGCTCGCGCCGGATCGAGCGCGCCTGCGCCCTGCTGCGCCGATGATATGCCATCAATGGGGTGTGCGGTTGAAGCGAGAAGTTGACGAATCTGCGCCGGAGTCAGGTGCGGATTGGCCTCGATCATCTGCGCGACTACCCCTGAGACAATCGCCGCCGACACCGACGTGCCATCGACGTGCTGATGCTTGGCGTCAATCAGTTTGTGGCTGTTGATGCGCGCTTGCAGCATCTCGTAGAGACGAGCATCGGGCTTGAGCGCCTGTTCACGTGCAATGCCCAAATCGCCGTAGCCATGTGTAAGCAAACGCTTGAGTGCGCGCTCACTCTCGCTTTCGAGCAGCGGGCCGAGCCAGTAGGCTTCCCGATCCACCAGTGAACCCGGTAGAATTGGCGAGGCGATCCACGCTGCCGGAGCGACAATATCCGGTTTGCACGAGCCATCGTAAGCCGTGCCCCAGTCGCTCTGATAGCGCGTCCACTGGGAGCGATCTGTCGTGTTGTGATCGTCGTAGCCGCCGACGGTGATCGCATCGACAGCGCTGGCAGGCGGCACAAGGCCATCACGCCCATGATTGCCCGACGCCGCGACGACAACAACGCCTTCCTCGGTCAGACGACGCACGGCTTCGTGCAGCGGATGATTGGGATCAAAGCTGGCGTCGTCGCCGCCGACCGAGAGATTGACGACCCTAATGTGGAAACGGCGACGCGCTTCGAGCACCCAGTTCAGGCCGCGCAGAATGTCGCGCTCCTTGACCTGCCCACGCGGGCTGCTGACCTTGACCAGCACCAGTTGGCTGTTCGAGGCGACGCCGCGATAGCGCCCGCCGGACAGCGCACCATCGCCCGCCGCAATCACGCTGGTCATTTGCCCATGCCAACTGAGATCGTCGGTTTGCATCACGCGCGGATATTCGACAATCTGATCGGTGGTCGCGTCGGCGTGAACCAGCACGCGCTCACCGAGGTCAGGGTGCATATAGAAGCCGGAATCGACGACAGCGATCACGACACCGCGTCCGCTGTAGTCGCTCAAGGCGCCGAGGCGTTCGGGCGTCGGCAGCACGGCGCGCAGGTAAGGATCGGTTCGGGGAACGTTGCAGGTGAACAGCGGCATATCAGCCTGCGTGACCTGTCCGCGTCGCGCCAACGGCGGGCGCTGAAGTCGTAAAGTCCTGCACGAAGCGATTGGTATATTCAGTGAGCAGCGCTTCAATGCGCGCCTGATCCGGCGAGACGACGACCAATACGGCGTGATACGGCTTGTCGGTTTTCCAGACGACCTCCGGCGCATTGTACGACGAGAGATCAGGGTGCTCCCATTTCGCCAGCGTCACCAGCAGACCGCCGTAATCGTCCCGAACTTCCGGCAGTTGATACGTCTCGCCGCGCAGTCGCGCAACTTCCAGCCGACACCATTCGCGCCACAGGTTGACGTTGGTCGCCTTCTCGATCATGTCCGAGATGAACGCTCCGCCGACACGCGCCGCGACTTCGAGGAAGTAGATGCGCCCATCCTCATGCGCCTTGATAAATTCGCAGTGGGTGACGCCGTTCTGCATTCCGAGCGCCGAAATCACCTGCTGATTGAGCGCCTTCAACTGTTTCACGTCGTCTGAATCGCGCGGGACGATGCGTGAATTGAACACTCCCCCACCCTGATAGACCTGCATCGGCGGCGCGCCGTAGCGCTGCGCGCTGACAAAGACAATCTTCCCGTCCACCGTCAGCGTATCGACGTGGTACACATCGCCGGGGATGAATTTTTCGAGCAGATAGTAGGATTGGCTGTCGCCGAGATTATCGAGCGCGCGCCAGACTTCTTCCGAGTTCTGCGGCTTGCTGATGCCCATCGATCCGGCTTCCGTGCGCGGTTTGAGCACCCAGGGCGGCGGCACGCGATCCATATACTCGCGCAGTTGATCGTAATTCTTGATGCCAATGAAGGGCGGCACGAGGATGCCCGCGTTGCTGGTCTTTTCGCGCATAATCAGCTTATCGCGGAAGTTGCGGATCGCGCTGACGCCCGTACCGGGCAGGCGCAGATGCTCGCGCAGCATCGCCACTAACTCGACCTCGAACTCGTCGAGCGGCAATATGTAGTCGATCACTTCACCGCGACACATCCAGCTCACCGCGTAGATCACGTCCTGATAGCGGCGCAGGTCGGCGACGTAGTGGAACTCGTCGATGCTTTCGCGCGGCCAGGGCTGGTTACGCAGCGTCTCCTCGATCACCAGCAGCACACGGCAGCCGAGCGCTTTCGCCGTTTGCAGCATGACCTCGCCCTTGAAGGAACTGGAAATGAAAAGCATCGTCAATGGTCTGCTGCTCATGATCGCCTTCCAGAGTTTAAGATACTT
>DASZXN010000677.1:0-8380 GCA_035545875.1 Phototrophicaceae bacterium | reverse complement strand
GGAAGGGGTGCGCCTGAACGCCTGCTTGGAGCGCCGCGCCGCTGGTGTCGAGGACGGCGCGCACGCCCGCCGCGCCCGCGATCTCGATCAACTGGGCATAGAAGTCGGCAGGAACGCCCGCAGGCAGACTTCCGCACAGGGCGACGAAATCGCAGCCGGGGACGAGCGCGCGAAAGTGTTCGCGCAGTTCATCGAGCTTGGCGGGCGAGATCGCTTCACCGCGCTCGTAAAGCTCGGTGAGCGTCTTGGCTTCGGGATCGTAGATCGAGAGGCAGGTGCGCGATTCGCCCTCAGTGTGAACGAAGCTGGTCGCAATGCCTTCGCGTCGCAAGCCCGCTTCGATGAACTGTCCGGCGAAGCCGCCGACGTAGCCGGAGACGGTTGGCGTTTCGCCGAGCGTTTGGAGGGCGCGGGCGACGTTGCAGCCTTTCCCGCCGGGGAGCGCCAACACCTGCTGCGGGCGGTGAATCTCGTTCAGGCGAAACGGGCTGACGATGGCGGTTTTGTCGATGGCGGCGTTGAGAGTCAGGCAGAGGATCATGGGTTCGTTCCTGGGGGCGCGGCGCTCGATTTGCGCGCGATTATCGGCGCGGGCAGAAGAACTTCGCGCGGCGCGGTGGTGTCGATGCCGGAAAGTCGGTTGAGCAGCAGGCGGGTCGCCTGCTGACCCATGTCATAGGCGGGCTGGGCGACGACGGTCAGAAACGGATCGAAGATCATCGATTCGGGCAAATCGTCGTAGGAGACGACTGACAAATCCTGCGGGACGCGAATACCCTGTTCGAGCAGGGCGCGGAGCGCGCCAATCGCCACCAGATTGTTGGCGGCGAAAAAAGCGGTCGGGCGCTGGGGCGCGGTCAACGCTTCCCGTGCCATGCGATAGCCATCGGCATTGCTCAGGGAGCCGAAAAACTCGGCGTGTTCCAGCCCGGCCTCGTCCAGCGCGCGGCGATACCCGGCCAGTCGATCCGCCGAGGTGCTGACCAGCAGCGGCCCGCTCAACATGGCGATGCGGCGGTGACCGAGGTCGATCAGGTGGCGCGTCAATTGGTAGCCGCCGATTTCCGAATCGCAGCGGACGGTATCCAGTTCCATGCCCGCGATGCGCCGATCCAGCACGACGAATGGGACTTTGTGATCCTGCAAGAAGGCCGCCGACGCACGCGACGAGTGGGCAGGCACGAGAATAATCCCATCGACCTGCTTCTGTACCATCAGGGTGAGATAGTCCGATTCTTCGTCCTGCGATTCGTCGGTGTTGCAGAAGATCACACTAAAGCCGTGTTCGCTGGCGGTATCCTCGACGCCGCGCGCGACAGTCGTGAAGAACGGGTTGGTGATGTCGGTGATGATCAGCGCGATAGTCTTGGTTTGCTTGAAGCGGAGGCTGCGGGCGAGGGCATTGGGAACGTAGCCCAGCTCGGCAATCGCTTGCTCGACGCGCTCGCGGGTTTCCTGGCTGATGTAGCCGGAATTGTTGATCACGCGCGAGACGGTCATCGTCGAGACGCCCGCTCGTCTGGCAACGTCACCAATCGTACTCATTGATCCTCTGCGTGTGGAAACAGTGTTTGTGTTAACGTTAACACATGTTCTACATTAGTACAGATGCGCCCACCTGTCAATGCGAGCGGCGCTAAAGACAAGGGCTGAAGAAAGAAGAAATTTAACGCAAAGGCGCAAAGGCGCAAAGAAGGACGCAAAGGAATTTACGAAAAAATCCTTGTCAACGCGCGAAAGTTTTCGTAGGGGCAGGGCTAAGCCCTGCCCGTTCGCGGAAATTGAAATAGGGGATTACGCTTTGCGCGGCTCCATGAACCACTCGCAGAAATCGGCGCAGCGGCCTTGATCGTCGAAGCGCAGCACGAAAATGTTGTCGAACTGGCGCTTGAGCGTTTTGCCGTCGGCTTCGTAATAGTACGAGCGGCCATGCGCGACGGCGGTGTTGCCATCCAACGCCAGTGGTCGATAGTCGGCAGCGTAGGTGTTGGGCGCGTCGCGGCCTTCGAGCCAACTGGCGACGATGGCGTCACGGCCATGCACGCCTTCATCGTAGGGATTGTAGCGGTAAACGGCATCCGCGCTGAAGAGGGCGGCAATCGCCTGCGGATCGTAGGATTTCCAGGCCGCGACGTAAGCTTCCAGCCATTGAGTAACATGCTGGTGATCGATCATCGAAAACTCCATTTCACTGGTATATCAACCCTGATTGATATGCCGAAACTGCTCTCAATTGTGACGCAGAACGAAAGTCCGGGGGTGGACTTATGGAATTACTCGGAAAATTGCGGCAAAAGTTGGTACACTGATAACGCGCCGACAGCCTCGTTTCAGGATCGTCCGGGTATGAGCCAGACAGTCACGACTGCCGAAAAAATTCGTCTGCTGAATTGGAATATTGCTTATAACGCCTTCAACAACGTCTTTGCGACGCTGATCTTCTTTGGATCGTCGTTCGTGCTGTTCGTGAGCGCGCTCGGCATGAGCAACGCGCAGATTGGCTTTCTGCTGGCGCTGCTGCCACTGACCGGGATCGTCGCGCCGTTCATTGCGACGCGGGTGGCGCGCTTCGGCTATAAACGCACCTACGTGACGTTCTTCGGCATCCGCAAAATCGTCACGGCGGGGCTGCTGCTGGTTCCATTCATTATGGGACGTTTTGGGCAGAGCGCTACGCTGACGTTTGTCACGATCATCACGGCGGGCTTTGCGCTGTGCCGCTCGATCTCGGAGACAGGTCTGTACCCCTGGACGCAGGAATACATCCCCAACTCGGTGCGCGGCAAACATTCGGCGATCAACGACATGGTGGCGCGCGTGACCGGCATCGCCGCGATTGCCTTCGCCGGGTACATCCTCGGCGTATTCACGAGCGGGCTGGACGGCTACATGATTCTGTTCGCGGTCGCGCTGGTGTTCGGCGTGGCCTCGTGGTGGTCGCTGACGCACATCCCTGGCGGCGCGCCAGTCCCGGACGCCAAGTCGATCTCGGCGCGCGATTATCTGGCGGTGCTGCGCGATAAGAACTTCGTGTTTTACATGGTCGGGCTGGGGCTGGTGATCTTCGCCAATACGCCGCTCGGCTTCCTGCCGATTTTCATGACCAATCAGGTCAGGCTGGACGACAGCGCGACCGTGCTGCTGCAACTTGGCCCGGTGATCGGCGGCTTCACGGCGACCTATCTGTTCGGCTGGGCCTCAGATCGCTACGGCAGCAAGCCGATCATGCTGCTCGGCCTGTACATGAAGCTGGCGCTGCCGTTCGCGTGGATGCTGATGCCGCGCAACAGTCCGTTGAGCCTGACAATTGCAATGGCAATCGCTTTTGTCTGGGGGATCGCGGAAATCGCGTGGGCGATTGGCTCTGGACGGCTGCTGTTCGTGCGCGTCGTCCCCTACGAGAAGCGCTCGGAATACATGGCGGTTTATTACGCGCTGGTGGGGATCATGGGCGCGATCAGCGGGATGGTGGGCGGCGTACTGCTCGACAGCTTCGCCGGAGTTTCGGGCAAATTCCTGATCTTCCCACTCGATCCATTCACACCGATGTTCATCGGCGCGGTGATTCTGCTGGTGGCGAGCATTGTGCTGTTCAACCGCGTGCAGGCCGACAGCAACGTCAGCATTGGCGAATTCGCCGGGATGTTCGTGCACGGCAACCCGGTACTGGCCTTCGGCTCGCTGATTGGCTACTACCGCGCCCGCGACGAGCGCGCGGCGGTCGCCAGCACCGAACGGATGGGCACGGTCAAAAGCCCGCTGACGGTCGATGAACTGCTGGAAGCGCTCAAAGACCCGCGCTTCAACGTGCGCTTCGAGGCGATCATCTCGATTGCCCGGCAGCGCTCCGATCCCCGTCTGGTCAAGGCGCTGACAGGCATCCTCGACGGGACAGAGCTATCGCTTGGCAATATCGCGGCGTGGGCGCTCGGTCGCCTGGGCGATGAGGAAGCGCTGCCCTCGCTGCGGCGTGGGCTAAGTTCGCCTTATCGCTCGATTCAAGCCCACTGCGCGCGGTCGCTCGGCACGCTCAATGATCAGGAGATCGCGCCGATCCTGCTGGAACGGCTGCAAAACGAGAAAGATAAAGGGCTGCGCAATGCCTATGCGTCGGCGCTGGGCAATTTGCGCTCGGTCGCCGCGCTCGACACGCTGTTCGAGATCATGGAAGAGACTGAGAACGAAGGCGCGCGCATGGAAATCGCGCTGGCGGTGGCGCGCGTGCTCGGCGGGGAACACCATTTCATTCAACTGCTGCGCCGGATGCGGCAGGACAAAGGCACGACTGCCGCGCAGGTCGTGAGCGGCTGGAAGCGCAAGCTCGAAAAGCTCAACGATGCCGACCTGCTCAAGCTGGTCAACGAGTGTTCGGAACGCTTCGCCAGCGATCAGATGGATGAAGGGGCGCTGCTGCTCGGACAGATCATCGCGCGGCTGCCGCGAATGCCCGACGATTCGATTGGGCGACGGATTCTCGACGAATGCTCGAAGAAGCTGGTCGCGCTCAAGATGGAGCGCTTCGAATATCTGCTGCTGGCGCTGTGCGCGATCCAGATGAGCGAGCAGATGTTCATCCCCGAAGACGACGAGGATGAGGAAGGCGACGTGGACATCGGTTTCGCGCTGGAATGATCTCGAAACCATAAAGGGCATGGCACGCCATGCCCCTACGATGCCGCGATGTTAGGGGAGCGTCGGGATTTTCGGCGCTTGCAGCAATCCGGTCAGGACGAGGACGCCGCCCGCGCCGAGTACGAACAGCAAGCCGAAGATGATGAAATACGTGGCGATTTTGACCAGCCGCCCGATATTGCGCAGCAGCACCCGCAAAACGATGAAGGCCAAGCCGACGCCGATAATCGCCAGCGGGATCGTCCACCAGTCCAGGTTGTTGCCGAGAATGTAAACCCAGAACAGCCACGCTGCCAAGCCGACAAAGCCGCCGACGATGCCATCGACGATTTTGCTGCGGAAGGTCATGCGCAGCAGGTAAGCGAAGATGAAAGCCAGCAAGCCTGCCGTAAAGACGGTATTGCCAAGAATGCCGAGAATGATGCTGCGCAAATCCGGCTGCTGGTCGCCGACAACGGCAGTCAGCCCGGCGAACAGGCTGGCGACGGCGATTTGCAAAATGCCTTCCGGAAATTTGCCGCGAATTCCAGCGTAGAGGGCGCGCAGGAGCGCCGCAACCGGGAGCAAATACTGCCCGCCGATTTGCACCAGCGTGGCGACGGTTTCTTTGGAAATCAGGCTTGAAACGAGCGTATCCATAGCCAACCCTTGCTCAATTGGACGATCATCAGCCCCTCCATTAAAACGCATGAGGGCGGCCTAAGTTGCTTCAGATTGGCTGAAGCGTATGGATCAAGTCGGTTATGGAAGTCTCTGCCAGCGCGATTTTGTCGTCGGCTGCGCCGTAGTAAATGCGCAGCCTATCGCCGTCTGCCAGCGCGCCGCAGGTGAACACGACGTTTCCGAAGAAGCCGTTCGTCTCGTAAGGCGCTTCGGGGACGAAAATCGGCTGCTGGCTGCGCGCGATGATTCGATCCGGCGCATCGAGCGGGGTCAGGAAGGCGCCGAGACAGTAGCGATTCTGGGCATCGGCGGCGTGGTAGATCGAGAGCCAGCCCTGATCGGTCTTGATCGGCGGCGCGCCGCCACCGACGCGGCCACCGTCCCAAGCGCCGCTTTTGGATTCAAGGACGATGCGCAGATCGCCCCAGTGAATTAGGTCGGGCGAGGTCGCCAGCCCGATATGCAGATGCGAACCGGGCATCGGGCGGTGATAACAAACGTACCGCCCGCCGATTTTTTCCGGGAAAAGCGTTACGTCGCGGTTGTTGGGCGCGAAGATCAGGCCGTGCCGCTCGATGCCGACAAAATCGCGGGTGGAGACGAGGGCGGTCGCTATACCGAAGGGGCTGACCGCCGTGTAGTTGACGTAATATGCGCCTTCAATCGGCGTGATGCGCGCGTCCTCGACGCCGAAGGTCTCGAAGGGCGGCTGACCGTGCAGCCAGGGGTGATCCTCGACCGTGAAGCTCACCCCATTGTGACTACGCGCCAGCCGTAAATGGCTCAAGCTGGTCAGAAAAAAGCTGCCGTTCTGACGATCCCCCACCATGCGCGGATCGTGCGTGTCGTAAGCGGGGTCGTCACGGCGGACACGCAGCATCGTGATCGCACCGCTGGCATCAAAGTACGGGACGAGCACAATATCCGGGGATGCGCTGATCGGGCGTTCGGCGACACGCACGAGCAGGAGCGTTTCGCCGTTGTAAACCGTCGCGCCCGCGTTGAACGCGCCGATAATCTCGAAATCGGGGCGCGACGGCTGGAGATCGCGCGGGCTGATCAAGGGGTTGTTCGGATGACGGACGAACATCGCTACGCCTTTCTACGTGCGTCAGGTGCAGCGCGCGATTATACTGCACAGTGCCAGTCGCGCTCGAACCCTTCGCTTTATTGCCCAAAAGATTCTAAAATTTGGGTTGAAATCTCTGCTCAGGTAGGTAGAGAGAAGGAGCGGCAGATGCAGTATCGGCGCTTTGGACGCACGGGCTGGCAGGTCAGCGAAATCGGCTTTGGTATGTGGGGCATGGGCGGCTGGACGGAATCGAACGACGATGAGTCGCTGCAAGCGCTCGAACGCTCGGTCGAACTGGGCTGCAACTTCTTCGATACGGCGTGGGGCTATGGCGAAGGTCACAGCGAAGGGCTGCTCGGTCAACTGGTGCGGGCGCATCCTGAGAAAAAGCTGTACACAGCCAGCAAAATCCCGCCGAAGAACTTCCAATGGCCGTCGCGCCGGGGCTACACGCTCGACGAATGCTTCCCGCCCGACCACATCCGCGAGTACACCGAAAAGAGCCTCGCCAACGCGGGTTTCGAAAGCTTTGACCTGATGCAGTTCCACGTCTGGGAAGATGGCTGGGCGCACGACGAGCGCTGGCAGCGCACGGTTGCCGATCTCAAGCGCGAAGGACTGATCAAGGCGATTGGCATCAGCATCAACCGCTGGGAGCCGGACAACGCGCTCGACAGCCTGCGTACCGGGCAAATCGATGCCGTGCAGGTGATCTATAACATCTTCGATCAGAACCCGGAAGATCATTTATTCCCGCTCTGCGATGAACTGGACATAGCGGTCATCGCGCGCGTGCCGTTCGACGAAGGGACGCTCACGGGCACGCTGACGAAAAGCTCGCATTGGCCGGAAGGCGACTGGCGTAACAGTTATTTCGTGCCGGAAAATTTAAACAGCTCGGTCGATCACGCCGAGGCGCTGCGCCCGCTCATCCCGCCGGGGATGACGATGGCGCAAATGGCGCTGCGCTTCATTCTGGCGAACCCAACCGTCAGCACGATCATTCCGGGGATGCGCAAGCTCAGGAACGTTGATGAGAACAGCGCTACCAGCGACGGCAAGACGCTGCCCGCCGATCTCATTGAGGCACTCAAGACACATCGCTGGGATCGCCAGCCAACTGAATGGTCACAATAGGGAAGGTTTGAAAATGATTGAAAAACTGGTGTTTGGACGCAGCGGACATGAAAGCACGCGCACCCTGTTCGGCGCGGCCTCGCTGAGTAACGTGACGCAGGCGGAAGCCGATCAGACGCTCGATCTGCTGCTGCAATATGGCGTCAATCACATTGACACGGCGGCCAGCTACGGCGAGTCCGAACTGCGGATTGGCCCCTGGATGGACAGGTATCGCAGCCAGTTCTTTCTGGCGACCAAGACGGGCGAGCGCACCTATCAGAAGGCGAAAGACCAGTTCCATAAGTCACTGGAACGGCTGCGCGTCTCGTCGGTTGACCTGATTCAACTGCACTATCTGGTCGATCCGACCGAGTGGGAGATCGCGCTGGGGCCGGGGGGCGCGCTTGAAGCGCTGGTCGAGGCGCGCGATCAGGGATTGGTCAAGTATATCGGCGTGACCGGGCATGACGTGTCGGTGCCGGTGATGCACAAGCGCGCGCTCGAACGCTTCGACTTCGATGCGGTGCTGCTGCCCTACAACTTCACGATGATGCAGAATCCGCAGTACGCCGCCGACTTCGAGGCGCTGATCGCCGTATGCCAGCAGCGCAACGTCGCCGTGCAGACGATCAAGTCGATTGCGCACGGCCCCTGGGCGAATCAGCACGATCATCATGCCTACGCGACCTGGTACGAACCGATCACCGATCAGCAGGCGATTGACAAGGCGGTTCACTGGGTGCTGGGTCGCCCCGGTGTTTTCCTGAACACGGTTGGCGACATTCACGTGCTGCCGAAGGTGCTCGATGCGGCGAGTCGATTCGAGCGGCGTCCGAGCGATGCGGAGATGCAGGCGGAGATTGATCGAATCGGAGCAAAGCCGCTGTTTGTCTA
>DASZXN010000676.1:0-12150 GCA_035545875.1 Phototrophicaceae bacterium | reverse complement strand
CTGACCCCACTCCCAACCCCTCCCCGACTTCTGGGTGGGGAGAAAATCAAGGGAAAAGAGTCAACGCAAAGGCGCCAAGTTAAAAACCTGCCTCGTCCCGTCTGATCCCCGTAATGCAAAAATCGTTTGCCTCGGTCAAATTCATGTTATAATCAGAACATATTTTCTGAAACAGGAGACGGACGATGCCGGAGTTCGATCAAGCGGTAGCGGCGGCGCTGGAACAGGTCATGCGCGACATCCCCGAAGCCAAACCGGGCAAAATGTTCGGGATGCCCGCCTACAAACTGAATGGCAAGCTGGTAGTGGGGATGTATCAGGACAAGGTTGTCGCCAAGCTGGGAGCAAAACGCGCTCAAGCTCTGATCGGGAAACCGGGTATTCAGCCCTGTGAAATACAGGGTGGTCTATGGAAAGACTGGGTGATGCTCACGGGCGATCTGGCGCGGCAGCGCACGGTGATCGAAGAAGCGGTGCGCTACGTCGCCGAGAACAGCTAACGGTTAGCGTCTAGCGCTTACGGAGTAGTTCTTCGAGCGATTGCCGCTCGCCGTCGTCGCCGACCGTGTGGCGCGCGTCTTCGAGCGCGTCCAGTTCATTGTCGTCCATCGTCGCCATCAGCCGTTTGATCCGCGCTTCACGCTCGCTGCGTTTGGCTTTCTCGGATTGTTCCTGCTTCTGCTCAGATTTGTCGGACACGCTTGTCCAGATGGCGAGCGTGCCGCCCATCGCCGCGAGAATCAGGACGAACATCAGAAAGCCTAATCCAGCTTGCCCGAAGCCGGTGGTTATTTCTGCTAAACCCGCAACCATCCGATCAATGCAGACGACCAGCGCTACCCAGATGACCGCCGTCGTAAAGGCACGTTCGCGCATAAAAATCTCCTCTACTTTTCGATTCTCTGTACGCAGCGCAGCGCGCGAAAGTTGCGTTCAGCCGCCGACGTATTCGCGGCGCACGCGCTCGGCAATCTCGACCAGCGCGTTCGGGTCGTAATCGTCCACCATATTGATGTCGTACCAGAGCGCGGCGAACAGGATCGCCAGCGCGTGATCGTAGCGCGGGCCGGTTGGCTCGTCGCCGCAGAAGACGACGTTCAGCCCCGGCATTTCCGGCACGTCGAGCAGGACACTCACCCCGGCGATGTAGCGCGCCCAACTGGGCAGCGGGCGGCGGTAGATCGTTTGTTTGTGTTTGGCGCTCTGATAGGTGAAGCTGGTTTGCGCATCAAGGTCGCCGCTGCGGACGACACACTGGGCTTTGCCGTTGAAGCTGGCGGCAGCCCACATCAGCCGCTCCGGGGCTTGCAGCACCAACTGCGGAGAGGTGGCAGGAAAATACTGTCCATATTTTGCCAGCAGGCGAACCGGGGGATCGTTCGGTGTGCTATCCAACGTATTCAAAAATGCTTGCTCCAGTGTCCATCTTGTAACCAGACTCTATCATAATATTAGGTATAATCGAGGGCGATCAACCAATTATTGACGCGATGAACATGCGCCCTCCCAAACTACTGCTGATTTTCACGCTGATGCTGATCGCCGCCGCGCTGCTCGCTCCGATTCAGGCGCAGAGCAGCACTCAGCCCGCCGCTACCTGCGCCGTCGCTTTGCAGCAGGCGTGGACGACTGCCAGCAACGCCTGCATCAACAAGCCGAACGGCTACGTCTGCAATGGTGGGGCTGCGCCCGCCGCCGAGCCATCCGGTCTGGTCAGCAACGCGCTGGCTCCGGTCGGCGCGCTGGTTGATCTCAGCACCGTGAGCGCGATTCGCACCGCGCCGATCTCCGCCGATGGCAGCAGCGCCGGGATCGCGTGGCTGCGGTTGGCCGATCCGCTCGACGTAACCATCCTGATGATGGGCGACATGACCATGTTCAACGTTGCTCCGTCGGGTTTTCAAGCGTGGTCGTCGATGATTGTGCAGACTAATCCGGCAGCGCCCGGCTGTGACGCCGCGCCGCACAGTGTAGCGATTATTCAGGACAAGGCCGAAGAGCGCATCGCCATCAACGGCAGTTCGCTCGATTTTACGGGTACGGTGCTGGTCGCTACCGACGACAACAACACGATCTTCGTTGGGCTGGAAGGGCAGGCCAGCATTCTGGCGCAGGGTCAGCAGCAGATTTTGTACGCGGGCGAAGCGATCACGGTCGCGCACCCGTCGGGCAACGTCTCCAGCGCCAGCGCGCCGCCGAGCGCACCGTTCCCCTTCGACCCAACGCTGGTGAGCAACCTGCCGGTGCCGCTGTTCGACCGCCCCCTGATTCTGCCGCAGCCCGGCTTCGCCAGCACACAGGGATCGACCAATCTGCGCGTTTCGCCGGATGTGTATTCGGGCGTGGTGACGCAGGTTCCCGGCGGGCAGGTATTGACGATTCTCGGCAGCAACCCGGATCAATCGTGGTATCACGTGCGGCTCACGGACGGCGAAACCGGCTGGATGCTGGCGAATCTGCTCGCTGCCAACGTCGGCACGATTAGCGCGATCTATACGCAAACGCCGCTGCCGCCGCAGCGCCTCGGCGATCTGGGCACGCGGGCGAAAGTCAATGCGCCCAACGGCGCGAATCTACGGCGCGGCCCCGATGCGACTTTCCCGGCGATTGGCATCGTCGCCGATGGCACGGTGGTCGATCTGGTCGCGCGCAGCCCGTATCAGAACGGCTGGATCAAGGTCAACGATAATGGAACAATCGGCTGGCTCTCGCTGCTGACGCTGGAAACGCAGGCTTACATCGACGCGCTGCCGATTGACTACAGCGCGCCGCCATTCCCCACGCCAACGCGCATCCCCGGCACGTTCGGCAACGCCTTCCCGGAACCGGGGACGCCGGGAAGCTGATTGGCTGATCTGGTGCGCAGTTTGTTGCGCACCTTCTGCTAATCTCGGTGAATTAATTCTGGGAGATTATCCCTGAACTACACGGGCGAGGCCCTGCCTCGTCCCTTCAGTACGTGTCGTGCGGGTACAATCGCCTGTTTCTATGGGCTTAATCGGGCAGGAGAGTAATGGAGCAGACCCCGGCAGTTGCCCTGTTTTTCGCGCTCGGTATGATTTTGCTGGCCTCGCGGCTCGGCGGGGCACTGGCGCGCTGGCTCGGACAACCGCGCGTGCTGGGCGAACTGATCGTCGGCGTCGTGCTTGGCCCAACCGCACTCGATCTGCTCCATTCGCCGCTGTTAGGCGGCATCAATCTGCAAGTGACGATCACACAGCTTGCCGAGTTGGGCGTGCTGCTGCTGATGTTCATCATCGGGCTGGAAGTCAATATCGGTGAACTGGCGCAGTTAGGTCGGCTGGCCGGGACAGCGGGGGTATTCGGCTCGCTGGCGACGGTGATCCTGAGCGTCGGGATCGCGCTGGCCTTTGGCTATGGCTGGCAGCCCGCGCTGTTCACGGGCGTCGCGCTGGCCGCGACCTCGGTGAGCATCTCGGCACAGGTTTTGCTCGAACTCGGTCTGCTGCGCACCAAAATCGGCAGCGCGCTGCTGGCAACCTCGCTGATCGACGACGTACTGGCGCTGCTGCTGGTTTCTATCGCTATTGCCCTGAATCGAGGTAGCGGCGGAGCGGCTGATCTGGGATCGCTGGGGTTGGTGATTGTGCGGATGATGCTGTACATTGGCGCGGCGTTCGCGCTGGCGTGGCTGATCCTGCCGCGTCTGATTCACTGGCTCGATACGCAGCCCTCGCTCAAGCAGTCGTACGGGATTCCGGCGGTCGCGCTGCTGCTGGCGCTGTTGTTCGGCTGGACAGCCGAGACGCTTGGCGGCGTGGCAGCGATCACCGGGGCGTTCATTGCCGGGGTGGGTTTCAGCCGCGCCCGCGATCAGGTGCGCCACGAGATCGAAGCGGCCAGCAGTTCTATCGCCTATACGCTGCTGGTACCGATTTTCTTCATCAACGTCGGGCTGGCGACTAACCTGCGCCTGTTCCCGCTCGACGCGCTCCCGCTGGCACTGCTGCTGTTCGTGTTCGCGCTGATCGCCAAAGTGGTTGGCTGCGGCCTCGGCGCGCGCTTCAACGGTTTCAGCGGGCGCGAAGCCCTGCAACTGGGCGTGTGTATGATCCCGCGCGGCGAAGTCGGGCTGATCGTCGCGTCACTGGGGTTGACGGTTGGCGTTTTTAAAGCCGATCAGCCGCTCTATACGGCGCTGTTCCTCGTGATTGTGCTTACGCCGATCATCACGCCGCTGCTGGTTCGTCAGGTGTTTAGGGAGGCAAACCCATGAAACTGGTCATGTTGATTACAGCCAAAGTCGAGTCTGGGCTGGATATCGCGCAGGCGTGGCAGGAGGCGGGCGCTCCGGGCGTGACGATTGTTCGCTCGCACGGGTTACACCAGTTGCAGCGTGGCCTGCGTTCCGGTTCGCTCGAACTGCCGCCTGTGCTCGGCTCGATGGGCGCGGCGATGGCGGCACTGCTCGACAGCGTGGAGGAAAGCACCGAAATCATCCTCTCGGTCGTCGATGATGTTATGGTCGATGCGCTGATCACGGCGACCACGCCGGTACTGGGCGACCTGACCCAACCGAATCATGGTATTCTGGTGGTGCTTCCCATCGATCAGGCGATTGGCGTGCGTCGTCACGACGGCGCGTAGGGCTTGTCTCAGGGGATGATTCTGCTATAATGAGAAACAGCGTTGGGGAGTCGCCAAGTGGTAAGGCAGTGGCCTTTGGAGCCACCTACCGTAGGTTCGAATCCTACCTCCCCAGTTCACGAGCGGAAAACGCCTTAGAATCGTTCTAAGGCGTTTTTTCTTCCCTTTGAAACGGATACCACTGCTCCGCTAGGTCTCAAATCTTTGTGCTGCGATTATAAGCAATCCGCGACCAGATAAACCCCACCAGTCCGATTCCGAGGCACCATGCCAGCGCGACGACGGCTCGATCACCGAGCGGCGCACCCGTCAGCAAGGCGCGCAGCGTATCGATGATCGGCGTAAACGGCTGATTGGTAGCGATCCAGGCGACGACTGGCGTCATCGACGTGGTGGGAACGAAGGCACTGCTGAAGAATGGCAGGATGTAGACCAGGTAGAGGACACCGTTGACGGCATCCGGTGATTTACCCCACACCCCGACCGCGATTGCCAGCCACATGATCGCCGTCACGTAGAGGAGAATCAGGCCGAGCGCGGCCAGCAACTCGACCGGAGTCGCAGCGGAGCGAAAGCCCATCAGGTAAGCCAGTCCCAAGACCACCGTGATGCTCGTCAGGGTTCCGAGGGTGCTGCCGATGACGTGTCCATTCAACACGGCGCTGCGCGAGATCGACATGCTGCGGAAGCGGGCGATGATGCCCTGTGTCATATCGGCATTGATGCGCAGCGCAGCCCACCCCGTACTGTAGATGCCTGTAATCAGGATCATTCCCGGCGTGAGGTAATTGATGTAGCTGCCGCTGGTCGCGCTGTTGGCTTGAATCACGCCGCCGAACAGGTTGTACATCAGTACAAGTAAGATCACGGGCGTTCCGATGGTGGTCAGGATCGTCACAACGGGATTACTCAACATGTGCGCCAGGGTGCGCCGGAGCATCGTCACGGAATCAACAATCGGATAGGTTAAGCTGTTCATTGGGCTGCTTCTTTCTCATTGGTCTTGGCCGTCGGCTGCGCAGTTGGCTGCGCGGTCAGCGCGAAGAACACGTCATCCAAATCGGGGGTGTGAACGGACAGCCCGGTGACCGGGATCGCGGAGCTATCCAGTTGGTCGAGCAGATGCCGCAGCGCTTCGACACTTCCGTCGTTGGCGACGCGCAGCATCAGCGTATTCTCGTCGCGGACAGTGCTGCTGAGTGACTGCGCTGCTCGATCCAAACTCGTGGCGTCGGCAAATTGCAGTTCGACGTGACCGCCGGGAATGCGGTGCTTGAGATCGGCGGGCGTCCCCTCGGCAACTAATCTCCCCTTGTCAAGCACGCCGATGCGGTTGGAGAGCCGATCCGCTTCCTCTAAATACTGCGTGGTCAGGAAGATGGTCACACCGTGAGCGGCCAACTCCGTGATTAACTCCCACATCGTTTGGCGACTGCGTGGATCGAGACCGGTCGTGGGTTCATCGAGGAAGATCAGACGCGGATTGCCAATCAAGCTCATCGCCAGGTCAAGCTTGCGGCGCATCCCACCGGAGTAACTCGACACGGGCTTGTTGGCGGCATCGACCAGCTCGAAGCGCTCCAGCAGTTCGTCGGCACGGCGTTTCCCTGCCCGACGATCCATGTGGCGCAGGTTAACCATCAACAGGAGGTTTTGCTGCCCCGTCAGGACAGTATCGACGGCGGAAAACTGACCTGTCAGGCCGATAAGTCGGCGGATCGCTTCCGGTTCCCGCTTCAGGTCATGTCCGGCGATGCTCACGCTTCCCGCATCGGGTTGAAGGAGTGTCGAGAGAATCTGAACGGTGGTCGTTTTGCCCGCGCCGTTCGGCCCCAGCAGCGAAAAAATTGATCCATCCGCTACATGGAGGTCGATTCCGTCGAGAACCACCTGTTTCCCAAAGGCTTTGCGTAACCCCTGCACATTGATCATCGTATTGGCTACTCCTGATTACCGAACTTGGCGATAGACAAAGCTAAAACGAGGGACGGCCATATATGGACAGTCCAGGATTAAATTGGCAGTAGCTTAGAGCATGGGCGCGCTTTAACTGCCGATGAGCACGCCACCAGAGCGACTTAGGCGGTGGTTAGAGGCGTTCTGTAGTCAAATGTCGAGATCCTCAATTTCGGGGCCTTCCATCGCCAGACTGATCGCTTTCCGAAGGTCGCTGGAGACGCGGGCTTTCAGTTCCTCAAGGGTGTCAAAGACTTCCAGGGTATAGTCACCAGCCGTTTTGAAGGTATCCCAGTCATCGTAGCCCCAGCTTGAGAACCGTTTGATAATTCCATCGGCGATACCAAAATTGTTTGGATGGCGCTGGATGTCCGGGTCTCCCCATGCCAATTCCCAATCTGCGATAGAACGGGTATGCAAGGCATAACGATTCCCGGCGGTGCGATAGACGTTCAGGATTTCCGTTCCCTTGCCGTTCGCCGTTGGCTGAAGCCAGCGAACCAGGCGCTGCCCCAGAAAACGCTTGCGCCGATGCGCGCCCTCGGTATTCACGATCACCGTGATTTCGTCGAAGCCGCGCTGTTTCGCTTCTTCAAGCTCAATGAATCGGCGCAGCGCACGAACGATAGCCGCCGACAGGTTCGCGCCGGACAATTCCTGCGCGCGCTCGAACAGGGGCAAATCGTCGTCAGATACATAAATGGTCTTATTCGGCACAGACACCTCCTATTCAAGTCACCAGACAGGTACATGTATAAATATACGTATATTTGTACGTGGAGTCAATAGTCAAAGCAAGCTCGACGTTTTAGCGCGTTTCGCTTCCACTTCCATCTGAAGGGAATTCTTGAACATCTTCAATTATTATAAGAATCCATGAAGAAACTTGGGTTTTATAACGCCAGTTATGGATAACGATTTTGAGCGAAGCATTTGATCGTAGGGGCACGACCTGTCGTGCCCCTACCAGGGAAAAATCGGTTCCTGCTGCGGCTTATCCATAACTCACGGTTTTATACGGACAGAAGCGGTCTTAACATTTCGCATTGACGTGCCTCTTTCAGAATTTGGTTTCGTCTACCGGTTGAGGCTTCCACATGACTCACATCCTGATTGTTGAAGATGACATCGATATTCGCAGCGACATCGCCGAAATTCTCGGATACGAGGGGTTTACGGTCACGACCGCTGCCAACGGCATTCAGGGGGTTGAAAAAGCGCTCCAGTCCTTGCCGGATTTGATCCTCTGCGACGTGATGATGCCAGATATGGACGGTTTTGCCGTCCTCGATACGCTGCGCGCGCAGCCCGCGACCAAAGCGATCCCCTTCATTTTTCTGACCGCACGTACTGACCGCGACTCGATTCGTCACGGGATGAATTTAGGCGCAGACGACTACCTGACCAAGCCCTGCACCAGCGAAGAACTGCTCGCGGCGGTCAATACACGTCTCGAAAAATGGGCGGCGATGGAACACATGTACCAGCAGAGCTTCGAAGAACTGCGCGCCAACCTGCTCTTGATGCTGCCTCACGAACTGCGCACGCCGCTGGTCGGTATCCTCGGCTACGGTGAGTTGATGCGTATGGATTATGAGAATCTGGGCAAAGAAGACATTCTTCAGATGGGCGAGATCATTGTTCAGGAAGGGGAGCGCTTACAACGAGTCGTCGAGAACTATTTCCTCTATGCCCAGCTTGAACTGGCGCGCTACAACGATAAGGCACGCCAGAGTTTTGCTCAGGGCTTTATAGAAACGCCGGGCACGCTGATTGCCGACACTGCCAAAGCAAACGCCAGCAAAGCAGGTCGGGACAGCGATTTGATCGTGCAAATCGAAGATACGCCGCTTTCAATCGCTCCCCAAAGTCTGTGGAAAATTGTTGAAGAACTGGTGAATAATGCCTTTAAATTTTCGACCGCCGGCACACCCGTCGAGATCAGGGCGGGCGATGATGGCCGCCGCTACCGATTGCAGATCAGCGATCACGGGCGCGGCATGACCCTGGAGCAGATCAAGCGCGTCGGCGCTTACGTCCAGTTCGAACGCCGGGTGTATGAGCAGCAGGGACTTGGCTTGGGTCTGGTGCTGGCGCAGCGCCTCGCTGAAGTGTGCGGCGGCGATCTGACGATCAACAGCCAGCCGGAGCAGGGGACGACCGTCACGGTCACGCTGCCGATTTCGCCGTGAGGGAATCACCCGGTTCTCAGCATTCCAATCGAACAACATGACCCCGCATCTTTGCGCGCCAGCACAGCCTTGATGATCGTGCGGCCTGCTGGTGAAGATTGGTATTCCCGGCCTGATCCATTGGTCTGTGGCGGCCTGTGAAATCCGGTTTAACATCGGGCGTATGATCTTCCACCGCGCCGAGACGCAAAATTACCCATAAATCAGCGAGTCGAGCGCCCCGTATGCTGCCGAGGAGTACATCTGCATGAATGATTCCGGCTTTGCGCCCCCAGGTCAGTTGTGGGATGTGGGCACGCACAAAATGCACCTCTATAGTCTGGGTGAAGGTACGCCGACCGTTGTCCTCGACGCGGGCAGCGGCGACAGCTTGCTGACCTGGCAGCCGATTCAGGCGGAGATTGCTCAGTTTACCCGCGTCGTCGCCTATGATCGCTCCGGTATGGGGTGGAGTGAGCGTGGGCCGAATCCGGTCACGCCGGAGAATGTCGCTCGTGAACTCCACCAACTGCTGATCGTCGCCGATATTCAACTGCCGATCATTCTGGTTGGGCACTCACTCGGCGGCGTCTACGTGCGTGCTTTCGCCCATTGGTATCCCGATGATGTGATTGGGCTGATTCTGGTCGATAGCTCACATGAGAGTCAGGCGGCCCGCTTTGCCGAAACCGTGCCGCACTACCTCCAGGTTTCCGCCAATTACGTCACGCTGCTCAAGGAATTGAGCGGGAAGTCGCATCAGGACATCCTCGATCATTTTTTCGCGGGCGAAACGACAGATACGCCGATTGCCGAAACCGAAGCGCTGCAACGGGATCGTCTGCGCCCGACGCAGCTCGCGACGGTCGCGGAAGAACTCGACTACGCTTACGCGGTGGGTCTGAAGCAGCCGACCGACGCGATTCCCGCGCTTGGCGATCTCCGATTGACGGTACTCACGGCCACGCGCACGATTCAATCGCCTGACTTGAGCGCTGAAGAAGGCCGCACGATGAGCCGGGTCTTTCAAGGGCTGCAAACGGAAATCAGCCAGCGATCAACACGCGGGCAGCAGACGTTCGTGCCGGACGCGGGACACTACATTCACAAGGATCAGCCGCAGGTCGTGATCGACGCGGTGCGGGCGCTGGTCGAGGCTGTCCGCGCCGAACTACCTTGAATCGCTGCGCCATTTGCGGCATATTCGCCTGAATTTACCTCTGGAGGAAAGTACGTTGGATCTGAAACAAATCGCGAACGATATTCCTGATTACGCCGTCTTTATGACGATTGACGAACTGAACGCATCCAGCCATCAGTTGGTCAAGGATTTCCCTGAGCTTGCCAGCATTCGCGTGGTCGGCCATACGCGCAAAGGCGACCCGATTGAACTGCTGACGATCAAGGGCGGCGAGCAGCAGGCCTTCATCTTCGGCGGGCCACACCCCAATGAGCCGATTGGCACGATGACCATCGAATATCTCAGCCGCAAGCTCTGCGAAGATGCCGCGCTGCGCGAGGAACTCGGCTATACCTGGCACTTCATCAAGTCGATTGACTCGGATGGGATGCGCTTGAACGAAGGCTGGTTCAAGGGGCCGTATACGCCGACCAATTACGCCCGCCACTACTATCGCCCTGAGCCTGCCGCACAGGTCGAATGGACGTTCCCGGTCGATTACAAGACGCTCCATTTTCACAAGCCGCTGCCGGAAACCGAAGCGCTCATGCGTGTTATCGACGAAATCAAGCCGCGCTTTATGTATTCCCTGCACAATGCCGGGTTTGGCGGCGTGTACTACTATGTCTCGCGCGCCTGCCAGCCGCTCTACGATCTGTTTCACGAACTGCCGGACTGGTTCGGTCTGACGCTCGATCTCGGCGAGCCGGAAACCAGCGCGGCTGTCGAACTCGCCCCTGCGATCTACAAGATGTTGAGCGCGCAGGACGATTACGACCATCTGGAAAAACTGGGCATTCCAGACCCGGCCAGCCAGATGACGGCGGGCAATTCGAGTGAAGCCTATGCCCGGCCTTACGGGACGTTCTCGCTGGTGGTCGAGATGCCGTATTACGACGAACCGCGCGTCAACGATCAGACGGTCACGAAGGTGACGCGCCGTCAAGCTCTGACGCAGAAGCTCGACCGGAGCGACGCGCTGGGCAACTGGATGGAGTCGCGGCTCGACAAGGCCCAGCCGTACCTGCGGATTCAAAGCTCGGTGCGCTCGGCGGCGGAGACCTTCGTCAGGCTGGCGGTCGGCTGGCGCGATCATGAACGCAAGTTTGTCGAGACCAACCCGGACATGGAGCGATTGGCGACGCAGGCGGAACTGTTCAGCGCGCAGAGCGCCTTTTTCTATCAATATCTGATTTTGGGGATGTTCGCGCGCCTGTTCAACGCTGAGGTCGCCGCCGGAAATACCGAGCCGATCATCGCCGAAATCGCGGCGGAAGGCACGCAGAAACTCGCCGATGAGGGCGCGGCGTTCGAGGCCGAATTGAACTATCGCGCGCTGCCAATTCGTGGATTGGTCGGCGTTCAGGTTTGCGCTGGTCTTGCAACTGCGGATTATCTGCGCAATACTGTTACGGCGGTGTAATTCTGTCGCTAACGACGACAGATAGACTTTGCTAATGAATCATTACAGATTGGAGACAGTGGTATGGACGATCCAAAGAAAGTCGCAGTATTTGAATCGCTGATTCGCAGTGATCGGAAGGGCATGTCCCGGCGCGACTTTCTGCGCGCAGGGCTGGCGTTGGGGTTGTCCGTCCCGGCGGCCAGCGGTGTGGTCGCCACGCTGCTCGGCGCGCCGGAGCGGGTGTTTGCGCAGGACGCGACTGCCGCCGCCACCGCACCCGCGACCAAAGGCGGGCAGGGAACGCTCGTCACCGAGCAGGACGGCGATCCCGTTTCCTTCAACCCGGACTACACCATCGACGACTTCGGCTACGTGCCTGCCTTCAATCTGTACAGCATGGTCGTCACGCTCAGTCAGGATGTGGAAGTCATCCCCGACCTTGCGACCGACTGGAAAGTTTCCGACGACGGCCTCAACATCACCTTCAATCTGGTCAAGAACGCCAAGTGGCACGACGGCCAGCCCGTCACCTCGGCGGACGTGAAGTGGACGTATGAGAAGATCGTCAACACCGAAGGCACGCCCGGTCGTGACAACATGGTCATGCTCGACCACATCGATACGCCCGACGATTACACCGCCGTGTTCGTGCTGAAAACGCCCTCGTCGCAGTTCCTCGGCTTCCTCGCCTGGTACGCGACCTTCGTGCTGCCCAAGCACATCTATGATGGCACGGACTGGACGACCAATCCGGCCAATCAGAAGCCGATTGGCTCTGGCCCGTTCAAGTTTGTCGAATATGTCTCCGGCGATCACATCACGCTCGAAGC
>DASZXN010000675.1:0-10975 GCA_035545875.1 Phototrophicaceae bacterium | reverse complement strand
TGTCGCCAGCAGCAGCTTGTCGTAGCGGATCGTCTCGCCGCCTTCGAGCGCAACGGTATGTGCTTTCGGATCGATTTTGGAGACGGTCGTCTTGAGACGCAGATCGATGTCGCGCTGGGCGTACCAGCCCGCGTCACGCAGTGGAATCCAGTCGGCTTCGGCCTCACCCGCCAGATAATCTTTGGAAAGGTTCGGACGATCCACAGGCGGACTATCCACCGAACTGAGGATCGTGATTTTGCCGCGATAGCCCTGCCGACGCAGTTCTTCCGCTGCCGAGTTGCCCGCCGCCCCGCCCCCGACGATGACGAAATGGCGTGCGTCAGATGGATCAGCTTTGCCCTGTGGTTCGCGTACATTGTCGTTGGGCAGGATGACGAATACGTCGCCATCGGCGAGGCGCACCGGGAAGCGTGCCAGATCGTTGAGCGCTGGCGGTTCAAGGCGGGCAGCCGTGCGCACATCAAAGCAGGCATGATGCCAGGGGCACATCAGCGTATGATCGCGCAGCACGCCTTTGTCAAGCGGCGCGCCATAGTGGGGGCAGTTGCCGCCGAACGCATAATATCTGTCCTCGACCCGTGTGACGACGACGGGCTTGCCTTCCAGTTCGAGGCGCGTCATTTCGCCGTTGTGCAGAAATGAGTCAGCGCTGCCCACGCGATGCTCGGCCATTACACTCTTCTCCTCGGATTTTCATAACATTCTTTATATCAATTATAGAGCGTTTTTGCCCTCTTGCGCACTTGAACAAAAGTTCTGTATAATAGAATTTATGTTCTGAACTCAATCGGGGGTGAAACTCCATGAGCCTCAAATTCCCTAGCATTGAAATTCCCGAAGATTTACTCTGGGCGCTCGACTTCAATCAGCAGGCGAATAGCATCTTCAGCAAGCTGCCCTATCTGCACCGGCTGGAGTACGTCGCCTGGATCGAAAGCGCGCGCAAGCCGGAGACCCGCGCGCGCCGCGTTGAAAAAGCGATCATGAGCATTATGCGAGCGGAACAACCGCAAGCCTAATTCGTATCATGGCTCCCGGCGACGAGCGTCGGCCCCAGCGTGATGGGCAGAACGCCCGTCGCCGGCTGCGCGCCGAACAGCACCGCGCAGGCTGCTGGAACCGCCGGACGCGCGGGCGTGTAGGTCAGCATATATGCGCCGACATTCTGGAAGCTCTGCCAGTCATAGACATCCCAGAGCGCGACCGCCACTGTTTTAGCCTGCGGCAGCGCGTTGACCAATGCCTGCTGCTCTGGATTTTTATCCGCGTTCTGTGTCCACACAACCACCTCATCCGCGTTTTTGGCGTTATCGACCGCCCAGCCAATTTCCTCGGTGGATGGGTTATCGCCAACGCCTGTCCACGTGATATTCGCGCTGTACTTCGAGCATTCCGCCTGAATCTGATAGCGCGTCGCCAGAAAGATCATCGCCACGTGCTTATCTTTTGAGATCGGCACAAGATTGTCGTGATCGTAGGCGACAGTCGCGCCCTTCTGATACAACTCGTTGAACAACTCGGTATGCGCATCCGCATTCACGCGCTGATCCGCCATCGTCGGATCAAGCGGCTGCCAGTTGAGGATGCCGTACTTGGCCTTCGTTTCCAGAATACGTTTGACCGAAGCGTCGATCTGAGCTTCGGGGATATGCCCGGCATTCACCTCATCGACCACGCGCTGCATCGCGGCTTCAAATGCCGGTTGACCAATGCTTGGCCCCATCGAGACCAGATCAGCACCCGCCTCGATTGCCATCACAACCGCGTCGTAAAAGCTGTAGTTCAGATCGACCGCGCCCATGTCGAGCGCGTCGGTCATAATCAGGCCATTGTAGCCCAACTGATCGCGCAAAATCCCCGTGACGACCGTGTGCGAAAGCGAAGCAGGCAGGTTCGGCGTCGGATCGAGCGCGGGCATGTCGAGGTGACCGACCATCACAGCGGCGACGTTGGCGCTAATGGCTTTCTCGAACGGCACGAACTCAACCGTTTGCAAGCGCTGAAGCGGCAGATTGATGATCGGCAGCGCGCCGTGCGAATCCTGATGCGATTCGCCGTGACCGGGGAAATGCTTGGCCGTCGCCAGCAGCGTCCCGGTAGACTGCTCGCCGCGAATGAAAGCCGCGACCGCATCGCCCGCCATGTTGGGATCGTTGCCCCACGCACGCCGGAAGATGATCGGGTTGTCTGTGTAGGTTTCGAGATCAGCGACGGGAGCGAGGTTCATATTGATGCCGACGCCCGTCAATTCCTGCGCGACGGCCTGCCCGACCTGATAGGACATATCGTCGCCTGCCGCGTCGATCAGCACCGGCGCGGGGAACATGGTAAAGCCATTGGTCAGCCGGGTAACAACGCCGCCCTCCTGATCAACCGAGATCAGCATCGGCGGGCCGCCTGCCGCGATAATTGTGCTCTGGTAAGCATTGGTGAGGCGTGTCATCGAGGCCGGATCGCCGGAATTGTCGTCAAAGAGAACGACGCCGCCGGGCTGCCACGTCTGCAAATCTTTCGTGCCGACTTCGGTCAGCACCGAGCCGTGCAGCGTGACCATGAACATCTGCGCGACTTTGTGTTCCAGCGACATCGACGCGATCAGGGCGTCAATGTCCGGCGCTTCTGTGGCGGTTGCGGCTTGCATGGAAGCAGGAACCGTCAGCACCAGCAGAAGGCAGAGGACAACTATGCAACTGTAGGTTTTCAATTCCGCTTAATCGACCTGTTCACTCAACCGATAGCCAATCCCGCGCACGTTCACGATCAGGTCTTCGTCCTGCCCCGCCTGCTTGAGCTTGCGGCGCAGGTTGCTGACGTGAGGGCGAATCACTTCGCGGGCTTCAGCTTCATCGACCGAGTAGCCGCGCACCTCGCGCACGAGTTCGTGGCATGATACCACCCGCCCCCGGTGCGCCGCCAGATAGAGCAGCAGGTCGAATTCGGTCGGCGTGAGGTCAATGGGGTGATCTTCCACCGAGATTTGATAGCGACCTGGATAAATCGTCAGCGGCCCCAGCGAGATAACGTTGCCGAGCATCGGCTCGCCGACGGCCTCAGCAACCGGAGTCTTCTCCATCACCATTTGCTCGCGCATGGGCACCGAGGGTTCCTGAGCGGCGCGGCTGAGTTCACTGACGTTGCTGCGAATCGCGTCGAGCAAGGCGCGGCGGCGTTTCAGGTTGCGCGAGCGCTCGACACCCCGCGCGACACTCGACCGAATATCCTGACTCGAACTCGGCTTGATTAGGTAATCGTGCGCACCGAGGCGCAACCCTTCGACGGCAGTCGGCAGGCTCGGATAGGCCGTCATCAGAATCACGATGGTATCCGGGTCGGTTTCTTTCATCCGACGAATCAGTTCGACACCATCCAGACCGGGAGGCATCCGAATGTCGGTCAGCACCACGTCGAACGGCTCGGCGCGAATGATCTCCAGCGCATCCTCACCGCTCGCCGCCTCGCGGACGCTGTAGCCGACCCGCTGAAGCGTCTTGCTCACCGAATAGCGAATGGCCGCTTCATCGTCGACGACCAGTACAGAGGCACTATCGTTATTGTCGATCATCGGTCTATCAGCCTAATCATATTTTTTTGCTGAATCTATGGTTTCTTAAGGATACTAACATTTAGTCTAAATTGCAACTTCGCATAATATCCATCTTACCATTGATTAATTCGCACCGCTAGCAAACCTGAAATAAACGATGCGCGGCGAATTATCGCGCACGGCAAACCGTTCGCCTACGATCCAACCATGCCACCAGACCGCCGCAATTTCGCCATTAATCACCAGCAGCGGAATGCGTGCGCGTAAATCGCGCGGAATCTTGTGATCGATCATCCACTCGGTCAGTTTTTGGGTATGTCCGGCAAGGCCGAATGGCGCAAAGAAATCACCGCTGCGCCGCGCCCGCAAGCGAACGCTTGCCCTGTCAGAGATCGCTAACCGCGCACTTTCCCCTTCCAATGGGGCGAGCGCCGCTTCCAGCATCCAGGCGCCGTTGATGCGAGTCGAACCGGGAAAATCCACGCTAATTTCAAATTTACCCGACAATAATGGCAGATTCTCGACGTGCGGCGCAGATTGCTTTTCGACAATCACTGCATCGTAATCGAGGCGAAGCTGTACGCCGCTACGAAACTCGGTGCGCGCGCCAACTTTGCCGCGCAGCGTCATGGTGAGTGCCGCGTTGACGCGCTCGTAGCTGGCTTCGCTGGCTGGATCGCACCAACGCGCCGCCCAAAGGATGAAGCGCTTCTGCAACGTCGGATGCAGACTGAAAAAGAGATTATTCGGTAAGCTGATGCGCCCCTCCTCACGGATGACATGCGCATCAATCGCTTCGTGCAGCGCGAAATCGATGAAGTTGTCCTCCTCACGCACAATCGCTGCCAGTTGCGTCAGGTTGCGCTTGATCTGCGCCGACACCTGCCGCAGCGCAGGCATGACTTCATGACGTAGACGGTTGCGCGTATAGGAAATATCTTCGTTGCTGGCATCCTGACGCGGCTGCAAACCCTGTTCGCGGCAGTAGGCTTCGAGATCGGCGCGTGATACGTTGAGCAAAGGCCGCAGCAGGGTCAAATCGGGATGGTCGGGCAGCGGCGCGCTAAAGCGCATCCCAGCTAGTCCGGGTAAGCCTGTGCCGCGCAGCAGATGAAGCAGCACCGTCTCCACCTGATCGTCGGCGTTATGCGCGACCGCGATATGGGTTGCTCCGATTTCATGAGCAACTGAGGCGAGAAAACCGTAGCGCGCACGCCGCGCCGCAGCTTCGATGCCGATCCCATCTTCCGCTGACATGGTGCGTACATCGGCGTGACCTGCCGTCACGGACAAGCTCCACGCCTGCGCCGTCTCGATGACAAAACGCACGTCTGCCGCGCCCTCCTCGCCGCGCAGCCCGTGATCGAGGGTGGCGATATGCAAATGCAGCGCCAGTTTTTCGCGCAAATTCGCCAGCACGTGCATCAGCGCCAGCGAGTCGGTGCCGCCAGAGACCCCGACGACCAGCGCCCCGCTCGCCGGCAGCAGCTTGCGCGTGATCATCGTGGAAGCGACTGTATCGCGTAGGTTCACCACTGCTTTGTAATCCCTCCTGCCCATGTTATAATGCCGCGCGCTGTTCTTTGCCGTTAGGAGATCGTAGTTGCTCAGTCCGCTCGATTACTTTTTTGGATTGTTTTCGCTGGACGTCGGCATCGACCTCGGCACAGCCAATACCCTTGTGAGTGTACGCAGCAAGGGGATTGTGATCAATGAACCGTCGTTTGTCGCCATCGAGAGAAAAACCCGCCGCCCGATTGAAGTCGGCTCGCGGGCGAAGGAGATGTGGAACAAGAACCCGAAAGATATTCTGATCGTCCGCCCACTCCGCGACGGCGTGATCAGCGAATTTGAAGTCACTGAAGCCATGCTCAACCACCTGATTCACAAGGCGCATGAGCAGAAATGGGTGCCGATCCCGCGTCCGCGCGTGGTCGTCGGTATTCCGAGCGGCGTGACCGAAGTCGAGAAGCGCGCCGTCTACGACGCGGCGGTCAGCGCGGGCGCGCGCGAAGTTTATCTGATCGAAGAGCCGGTCGCTGCGGCGATTGGCGCGGGGCTGCCCGTTCAGGAGACGCGCGGCAGTATGATCGTGGACATTGGCGGCGGCACAACCGAAGTGGCGATCTTCTCGCTCGGCGGTATCGTCATCAGCCGCTCGATCCGCGTGGCGGGCGATGAAATGGACGAGGATATTGTCCAGTACATGCGCTCCAAGCACAATCTGCTGATCGGTGAGTCGCGCGCGGAGAAGATCAAGATTGCGATTGGCTCGGCCTATCCGCTGGCGCAGGAGAAGCTCGAATCGGTCAGCGGACGCAACCTGATCCCGGGCTTACCGCTGCGCCTTGACGTGAGTTCGATTGAAGTCCGTGAAGCGATCAGTGGGTCGATTGGCATCATCATTGATACGATCAAGGACGCGCTCGACGACACGCCGCCGGAGCTGGTCGGCGATTTGATGGAAAGCGGCATCTGTCTGGCCGGCGGCGGAAGTCAAATCCGCAATCTGGCAGACCGGATCACCGAAGAAGTCAATATTCGCGCCTGGGTCGCGGAAGACCCCATGACCTGCGTCGCGCGCGGCGCTGGGCGCGTGCTGGAAGACTACAACAACCTGCGCCGTCTGCTCGTCGGTCTGGAACGCGGCAGCACGAAGCACTAAGAGAAGCAGTTCGCTTTTAGCCTTTAGCTAAAAGCATTCCCAAGCACATCCCCATAACAAAGTACAATCCATCGACAACTGCATTTTGCTAATCGCTAACTGCTGATTGCTATCCGGTAACCGCGAATCGCAGTAATAGTGCTATAATTCCCCGCCGGAGGTAACGAATTTGAATCAAGGCTCAGGCTTCAGGCGGAACTGGCGCGCGAACCGGACGGTCTTTCTGATCGTCTGCGTGGTGATCGCGCTGGCGCTAATCGTCGCCAGCCAGACCGGTCTGCTCTCCCCGGTCACGGACATTCTCGCCATTCCCCTGAATGCCGTTTCAGGCGTGTTCGATCACGTCGCGCTGACGGTCAACGATAATGTCGCGCACATCTCCGACATTCAGACGTTGCAAAAGCGCATCGCCGACCTCGAAACCGCCCTCGCGCTCTACCAGTCGGAACTGGTCGAACTGCGCGAGGTCAACAGCGACTATCAGCGCCTCGCCGACCTGCTCAAGTACACGACTTCGGTGCAAAATCAGCAGTTCGTCACCGCTGATGTGATCGCCGACGACGAAAGCGGCGTTCTGCGCACAATTACGGTGGATCGCGGTACGCGCGACGGGATCGCGGTTGGGATGCCCGTCGTCACCGGGCAGGGCTTGGTCGGCAGGGTGATTCAGGTCACCGCCAACGCCGCACGCATCATGCTGGTGACCGAGCCGAGCAGCGCGGTCAGCGCGCGCTTGCAGACCAGCCGAGTCGAAGGCACGGTGCGCGGCCAGCTTGCAGGTACGCTGGAAATGGACTTGATTCCGCTCGATTCGCAGGTCAACAACGGCGATCTGGTGATCACGTCGGGCTTGGGCGGCAACTTCCCGCCGGGGATTGCTATTGGTCAGGTGACGAGCGTCGGCATTTCATCGGATGGCTTGAATCAGGTCGCGCAGGTGCGCAGCCTGATCAACTTCGACACGCTGGAATTTGTACTGATTGTGACCAACTTCCAACCCGTTGACCTCTCCGTGTTCGATCAGCCCACGCCGTCGCCGTGATGTATGGGGACTTACTGGGGCGTTCCGCTGATCGCGCTGGCGGTGGTGCTGCAAGCCACCATCATCCCGCAGATTCGCATTCTCGGCGGTCAGCCCGATCTGGTCTTTCTGCTGGTGCTGTCGTGGTCGATCAATGGTCGGCTGGAACAGAGTGTGGTCTGGTCGTTCGTCGGCGGCATCGCTCAGGATTTGCTCTCAGCGGCTCCGGTTGGCGCGTCGGCGCTCGGCTTGATCTTCCTGGTCTTTGCCGTCGATCAGATCAAGCAGCAGGTCTACCGCGTCGGCTTTCTGCTGATCGTCGGGCTGGTGATCTTCGGGACAATCCTGCAAAAAGTCGTTTTCCTGATCGTGATCGCCATCGTTGGCTTCACAATCTACCCGGTGGATACTTTCACCTACGTCATTCTGCCCACCATCGCTTATAATCTGATCTTCATCTGGCCGATTTACTGGTTGATACGCCGCATTCAACGGCGCAGGATACAGGAACAGCACATCATCACGTCGTAAGAGTTTGAGGAGTTCGGAATGCAGCGGCTGTTACCCACGCAAGGCTGGCGGCTGTCGTTCTTCATTGGCATCGTCTTCGCGGTTTTCATGATTTTCGCTTACCGCATGTATCAGCTTCAAATTCAGGATAACCAAACCTATCAGGCGGCGGCTGACGCGAATCGTCTGAACGAAGTCCCGGTCGCTGCCCCACGCGGCACCATCAAAGACCGTAACAACGTCCCGCTGGCGATCAACGTACCTGCCTATGACGTGCGCGTCACCCCCGCCAACTTACCCGCTAATCAAGATGATGTGCTGCGCATTTACAACCGCCTCTCGGCGCTCACCAGCGTGCCGCCGACGCGCGCAATTGCGCTCGCCTCCGGGCAGAACGTGCGCAGCATCGAGGAACTGGTGGCGGAAGGTCAGGGTATCGCGCCCTATCGCCCAGTCGTGATCGCGCGCGATGTGAGCCGCGAAACCGCCATGCAAATCCTCGAAGAATCGTACACGCTCCCCGGTGTGGACATTGAAACCGGGTCGGTGCGCGAATACCCAACCGGCGAACTGACCTCGCAGTTGATCGGCTACATGGGGCCGATCCCACCGGATCGCCAGCTTGAACTGATCGCCAAAGGCTATGATCCGGCTTATGACCGGATCGGCTATGCCGGGCTGGAAAGCTCGCTCGAAGACGTGCTGGCTGGAACGCCCGGTCGCACTGTAACTGAGGTCGATGTCGCGGGTCAGCCGATTGGCGACCCGATTGAGAACGTCGCGCCGATCCCCGGCCTGAGCGTGAAGCTGACGATTGACACCAAGCTCCAGCAGGCGGCTGAGGACGCACTGAAGAACCGCATCGCCGTAATCAACGCGGGCGAGGGAAAAGTCGTCACGCAGAGCGGCGCGATTGTCGCCATCAACCCGAATGATGGTGAAGTTCTGGCGCTGGTCAGTTGGCCGACCTACGACAACAGCAAATTCGCCCGCAATATCGACGTGGATTACTACGAGAGCGTCGTCAACGATCCGCTCATCCCGCTGGTCGATCACGTCACCCAGTCGCTCTACCCGCCCGGCTCGATTTGGAAGCTGGTCACGTCTACGGGCGTGCTGCAAGAACACGTCATCGACCCGAATTCGACGCTCAACGATCCCGGTCAACTGCTGCTGCCGAACAAGTATGCGCCCAACGATCCGGCAGCGGCGCAGCGCTTCGTCTGCTGGCTGCCACAGGGACACGGCAACCTGAACATCATCGGCGCGATTGCGCAGTCGTGCGACGTGTTCTTCTATCAGGTCGGCGGCGGCAACCCGAACGTTTCGGAGCAGGTGCTCAAACCGGGCGGTCTCGGCATCGACGACATGTTCCGCTACGCGACCGCGCTCGGCATCGGCTCGAAGCTCGGCGTCGAGCTTCCCGGCGAAGTCTCCGGGCGTATGCCCGACTCCGACTGGAAGCGCCGTCTCTACGGTCAGAACTGGTCAACGGGTGACACCTATAACGCGGCCTTCGGTCAGGGTTACGTCAACGTGACGCCAATCCAGTTGATCAGCGCCGTCAGCAGCATCGTCAATGGCGGCACGCTCTATCAGCCAACCCTGATTCACGACGAGCTTGACGCGAATGGCAACGTCGTCAAGCCGTTCCAGCCGATTGTTGACCGCACCGTCGATATTGAGAACATCCCGAAGGATCAGCCGATCACGCTGCTGCCTGTCGAAGACATGATCATGAAAGGCGCGACCAGTCTGGCCTGCGTCTGCGAGCCGGACAGTAAATACTACAACGCTGCAAGCTGCGATCCGGCAGCTTACGTCAATACGGTCAACGTCAGCTCTAACCCACTGCTCACCGACAATCGCAACTATCGCGTCTCAGTTCCAGCAGATTACACCTGGGGCGACGACATCTGCGACGACGTGCGCTTCAACCCCAGCTATCGCCCGGCTTTCGTCAGCGGCCAAAACCTCGACTATATTCGTCAGGGAATGCGGCTGGCGGTCACGCACGGCACGGCCTTCCCCGGCGCTGACCTGAGCTACATCGACGTGGCTGGGAAAACGGGCACGGCAGAATACTGCGACGACGTAGCCGAGCCACTCGGCCTGTGCAAACCGGGCGACTGGCCGTCACACGCCTGGTTTACGGCGTTCGCGCCCTACGAAAAACCGGAAATCCTGATCATGGGCTTCATCTATAACGGCGGTGAAGGTTCAGCCAACGCCCTGCCAATGGTCATGGATACGCTGCAAGCCTATCTGCGCGAGCAGAATCAGCCGGGAGCAACGACCGGTTCGACGACGACCGGATCGACCACCTCCACGACGAACTCGACGCAGCCGCAGGAGCTTACCAACATCAGCCCGAATTCAACACCGGAGGTTCAGCCCCCTTGATCGTATTGACGCCGGAGCAGCGCCAGCGCCTGAATCGCTGGCTCCCGTCTATTCTCGCCGGAGGCATCGCCTGGATCGTCTTTATGCTGGTCGGCCATACGCCGATTGTGCGCGCTTCCGGCATGGCAATGGCCGTCGTCGGGATGGCGCTGGCGCTGCGTCCGATGGGCGCGGGGCTGTCGATCATCGGCGGGTTGGCGCTGGCCTTCAGTCCCTCCTTCTGGATTCAGACGGGCGGCGCGGAGAGTTTCAACCCGCTCGACGTGCTGGCGGTACTGATCATCGTAGCGCTGCTTTCAGGTGCGCTGCTCTGGTTAAGCAAGCGTCCGCTGATCGCGGCGGGCGCGGGTTTCGTCCTGTTTGCGCTGGTGTTCCTGAGCGCCATCGGCACGGCACGCAGCCTGCGCCTGACCACGCTGCTGACGGCCTGGACACTCTTTCTGCTGATCGACGGCCTGTTCGCCAGCAACCCGCGCCCGGACGAACCCTCCAATGGCGAATTTGGCGCATTCCATACCATTGGTTTACTCCTCCTGCTGGCCGTCGGCGTGATCAACGATCCGCTGTTCGTGCTGCTCGTTCCGGCGGTCGCGCTGGGGCTGTTCCTCTCGCGCAAGCGCCTGCCCATCTGGTACTGGCTGGCGCTGCTGATCGTCGCGGGTTTCGGAGTCTACCGCGTCACGCAGATTTACTACTCGCCCTTCTTCTGGACGTTCCCCGTCGATGAAGCGGTGCGCGCGACCTTCACCGTCCCCTATCTGATCCCGACGGTCTGGCGCGAGCCTGCCCGCTGGATTCGCCTGATGGCGCTCATTATCGGGCAGTTCAC
>DASZXN010000674.1:0-1673 GCA_035545875.1 Phototrophicaceae bacterium | reverse complement strand
CCAGCGCGCGTATAGTTGGGACGATTTTTCCTGACTGTACGGAGTGCTGATGCGTCGTCGCTTTCCCGATTTGCTCGTCGTTTTGCTGCTGCTGGTGCTGCCTTTGCTGATGTTCTGGCAGCAGACGGTCGGCGGCAAAACGCTGATCCCCGCCGACAATCTCTACCAGTTTCAGCCTTACGCCGCCTACCGCGATCAGGTCGGCGCGCCAGCGACTCCCTACAACGCGCTCGTCTCTGATCTGGTCTTAGAGAACTACCAGTTCAAGGCGTTTATCCGCCAGAACATCGCGCACGGCAATTTCCCGCTCTGGAATCCCTACCAGTTCAGCGGCATCCCGTTTTTCGCCGCCGGGCAGCAATCGACCCTTTACCCATTCAGCATCATCTACTACGTGCTGCCGCTCGCCAACGCCTACGGCTGGTTCATGGTCAGCCAGTTGTGGCTGGCCGGGATTTTCATGTTCCTGTTCATGCGCGGCCTGCGCGTCGGTCGATCCGGTGCGCTGGTCGCGGGCGTCGTCTACCAACTGAGCGCCTTCTTCGTCATCAGCGCCGTGTTCCCGATGATCGTCGCGGCGGCGGTTTGGCTGCCGCTCATCTTGCTGATGATCGAGTTCCTCATCGAGCGTCGTCCCGCGCTGCGCGGCCAGCCGACCGTCATCCCCTGGCTGGCGCTTGGCGCGGGCGCGCTCGGCTGCTGCACGCTCGCGGGACACGTCGAGATCACCTACTACACCCTGATCATCTCAGCCTACTACGCGGTTGCCCGCTTGCTCTACGAATGGTGGCGGGCACGACATGTCGTGCCCCTACGGGAAAATTTGCGCGATTTGCTCCCGCGCGGCTTGATCATCGCCGCGCTGCTCGCGCTCGGCGTTGGCCTCGGCGCGATTCAGTTCATCCCGACCTTCGAGGACGCGCAGACCAACTTCCGCTCCGATACAGCCTCGTTTCAACAGGTACTCGGCTGGGCGAATCCGCCGCGTGACGTGATCCAGTTCCTCATGCCGAACTTCTACGGCAGTCCGGCGCAGCACAGCTATTTTGACGTGTTCACGGGACAAACCGTCTCGCTGACCAGCACGGCGCTCCAGAATGCCGATGGCAACCCGCTCACGACCATCGACTGGGGCGTGGAGCGCAATTACGTCGAATCCGCGCTCTACGTCGGGATTCTGCCGCTCGCCTTAGCGCTCTATGGACTGATTCGCCGCCGTACTCCTCAACAGATCATCATGGCGCTGCTCGGCCTCGCTGCGCTGACCTTCATGTTCGGCCTGCCGACCTATATCCTCGTCTACATCTTGCCGGGGATCAATCAGCTCCATTCACCGTTTCGCTGGGTGTTCGCGCTGACCTTAGCGGTCGCGCTGCTGGCGGGCTTCGGCATGGATGCGCTCATCACCGAGGCGGAAAAGTGGGCAAAACGCTTCGGCGTTGCGTTGATCGGTGTTGGCGTGCTGACCCTTGCCGCGCTGCTGATCAGCCGCTTGTTTTACGGGCAGTTCGCGCCGCTGGTCGAGAAAGCCTTCACGTCATTGGCGCTGGCGACGCAAGCCTTCAGCGATGCGCGCATGTTCTACAGCTACGAGTTCCTCAACGTCCTCATCTTCGCCGTGATTGTGCTGCTCTCCGGCATCGTATTCCTGATCGCTCGCTACCGTAGGGGGG
>DASZXN010000673.1:0-2676 GCA_035545875.1 Phototrophicaceae bacterium | reverse complement strand
GGCGCGACTTTGGACGACGCGACCTATCAGGCGCTCGAAGCGATGTTCGCGCTGATGCAGCAGCAGTACCAGCTCGAACGCCTCGACGCGATTGCGCTCGCCAGCCTGACCGTCGATCTGCACGTGACGCAAATCGTCAATGGGGTAGTCGGCGTTCATGCCATTCTGCCGCATGGGGCAATTCGGTGAGCGAGGATGCTCCCTTAGGGGCGCAGCGTGCCGCGCCCTCACTCCTGCGTGATCGCCTCGAACACTTCTACCAAACAACCACCGATCCCGAAATCAAAATCAGCGACTTTAAGCCGATCAGTGACGGTTGGGAAACTGAGGTTTATTCATTCACAATCATGCTGCGCCATCAGGTCGAATCTGCGATTCTGCGCATGTATCCCGGCGCAAGCGCCGCTGATAAATGTGAACGCGAAGAGCAAGCCTTTAGTCTTATGATGGCCTATCAGTACCCTGTTCCTCTGAAAATGCGCTGGGATGAAACAGCAGAACGCCTCGGCAAGCCTTTTCTGATCATGCGCAGGATCAATGGCAAGCCACTCGGTGAGGTGATGCGCGCCGATAATAGGCGACAAGCGGAACTCCTGACGCGCTTTGTTCAACTGGTGGTCGATTTGCACCAATCAAAAGACTACCGTTCCGATTTAATCCATTTTGTTCATTACCGACCATCGATTTACACGCCAATCACGATCAGCGTATGGCGCAAACCGATGGTCGAAGATCGAGGGCAGACGTGGGCGATCCCCATTTTTGACTGGCTGGATGCTCATAAAGTCAACCGGATGGAATGGATTTCGCCGCTGCATGGCGATTTTCACCCGAACAATGTTCTGCTCACGCCTGACGATCAACTCTATGTGATCGATTGGAGCGGCTTCGCCCTCGGTGATTACCGCGTCGATCTCGCCTGGACGCTGCTGTTAGTCTCCACAATGGGGTATCCCGAACTGCGTCCCCTGATCCTGAGCGAGTATGAACGCATCTCCGGTCATGCGGTTGACAATATCGAATACTTCGACGTGATTGCCGCGCTGAAACGACTGTCTGAAATGGCTGTTTCGCTGACCAGCGGCGCAGAATCATCCGGGATGCGACCGGAAACCGTCGAACTCATGCGCCGCCAGCGCGAACACTATCAGCAGGTGTACGCGCTGTTGAAAAACATCACCGGGTTATCGCTGTCGGAGATCGAGCGGCTGATCGACGGCTTAGGAAATTAGGCCCGTAGGGGCACGATATATCGTGCCCCTACACATCAATCTATGAAATTTATGCTTTCGGCGCTTGACCGTTGCTGCTGCCGTTCGAGGAAGCGCCGTCCGTGCCGACGTTCGCTGCTGCCATCGTACTCATGAAGCGCGACATCAGGCTGGTCAGTTCCATCGGTAGGACGAACTTGGTTGAAGGACTCGCGCCCACCGAGCGCAGCGTATCGAGGTATTGCAGCATCATCGTCTTTTCGTCAATCGTCTTGGCCTGCGCGAACAGCGCTTCGAGCGCATCAGCGCGGCCTTTCGCCAGCATGACCTGTGCCTGCTGCTCACCTTGAGCACGCAGGATGTTCGACTGCTGCTCGCCCTCGGCGCGCAGAATCGCCGACTGCTTCTCGCCTTCGGCGACGGCAATTGCCGCCTCGCGCGTGCCTTCCGCCTTCGTAACCGTCGCGCGGCGCTCGCGCTCGGCGCTCATCTGGCGCTGCATCGCGTCCTTGACCATCTGCGGCGGATCGACTTCACGAATTTCGACGCGGGTTACTTTCAGCCCCCAGCGCTCGGTCACTTCGTCCAGCTTGACGCGCAGCGTATCGTTGATGCCTTCGCGTTTCGCCAGCACGTCATCGAGTTCGATGTCGCCGATCACGGCGCGCAGGGTCGTCGCGGCGATGTTGAGCGAGGCCGCGACCACATTCTCGACTTCGAGGATCGACAGCTTCGGGTTGACGATGCGGTAGTAGACGAGAAAGTCGATGTCGATGGCGGTGTTATCCTTCGAGATCGCGGTCTGGCGCGGAATTTCGAGGAAGCGCTCGCGCAGATCGACCTTGCGCGCCAATTCGAGGAAGGGGACGATAAAGGTGATGCCGGGGCCGCGCGTGCCCGAATATTTACCGAGCGCCAGCACAACCAGCCGCTCGTATTCCGGCACGACGCGCACGGCGCTGAAAATCAGGTAAAAAACGAACAGTACCAGCACAACAATCAAAATCGTTTCAGGCTGCATTGAACTACCCCTCCTCCGGGCGATGCTTCTGTTTCACGGCTTCAACGTAGAGGGTCAGCCCCTCCTGATCGACGACGGCGACTTCCGTCCCGACATCCAGCTTGTGATCGCTGCGAGCCGTCCACGTTTCTCCGCGCACGTAGACCGTCCCGACTGGATCGACGGTGCTCTGGACGCGCCCCTCCATCCCGATAATCGGCTGATCTTCGAGCAGCGCGGGCGCGCTTTTGCGCTGATGCTCCATCGCGGGGAGCAGCGCGAAGAAATAGTAGATGAGCGCCGCGACGATGGTCGCAGCGATGAGCGGCACCGACACGCTCAGACCGTTAAAGAGCGCAATACTGCCGATCACTTGCAGGATCAGCCCCAGCGACGCGAACGGCGCGAAGCGCCGATCCACGAACGGCACGATCAGAAAACCGAGCACGCCGATCACGATCAACA
>DASZXN010000672.1:0-3393 GCA_035545875.1 Phototrophicaceae bacterium | reverse complement strand
GCGTTGAGAACGCGATGGCGATCTCGGCGGCAGCGCAGGAAAACGTCACGTCGTTAATTCAGCGTATGTTCGCGGAATTCGCCGCGCTGCCGGAAGAAGCTGCCCCTGCTACCGAGGAAATGCCGGTCTATTCGCTGCCGGAAGCCGACGTGAGCTTTACCGTCGAGAAGGAAGGCGAGGGCGAGTATCGCGTGATCGGCAAACGGCTCGAACGCGCCGCCGCCATGACTTACTGGGATTACGATGAGGCGATTTTGCGTTTTCAACGGCTGCTCGATACGCTCGGCGTCACCGAAGCGCTGCGCGAGGCGGGCGTTCAGGAAGGCGATACCGTCCACATTGGCGATCACGAACTGGAATGGTCAGACTAAGCTGGATCGTCTGTTTGGGCAGGCGCACAGCGGCGTGCGCCCCTACAATCTCGAATGGGAATTGAGCAATGGAGCGAGTCGGCATTCTCGGCGGCACGTTTGATCCCCCTCACATCGGCCATCTGGTGCTGGCGGAATATGCGCGGACGGCGCTCAATCTGGACTGCGTGCTGTTTGTCCCCGCTGCTGACCCTCCACACAAGCAGCAGCTTCGCTACGGGATCGAACGCCGCTTGCCTATGCTCGAACTTGCGATTGCCGGAAACGATCAGTTCGTGATCTCGCGGGTCGATGTGGATCGCCCCGGCCCGCATTACACCGTCGATATGGTGCGCATTTTGCAGCAGCAGAATCCGCAGACCGAATATTACTTCCTGATGGGCGGCGATTCGCTCCATCATCTGCCGCAGTGGTATCACCCGCTCGAATTGATCGCCCTGTGCAAACTGGCAGTCATGGCACGACCGGGTGCGGAAGTCGCGCCGGATTTGAAAGCGCTGCCGGGATTGGCCGACCGCGTGGTCATGATTGACTCGCCAATGCTCGGCTTTTCCTCCACTGAAGTCGCCGAACGGCTGGAAGCGGGCAAAAGCGTTCGCTATCTCGTGCCGGATGCGGTGCTCACGTATATTCAAGAGAATGGTTTATATCGAAATGAAGCGTAACGCCTGGCTGCTCGCAGCCGTGCTGAGTCTGCTGCTGCTTGCCAGCAGCCTGGTCGTGGTCGCCGCGCCGCCGGAACAGGGTGCGCCGACGCTGGTGCCGCCGACGCTGGTGCCGACAAATCCGCCCACTGAGGCCGCGCTGCCGTCGCAGTCGGGATTAGCGACGATTGTCCAGAATGGGGTTGTGCGCATCGGTGTGCTGTACAACGATCCGCCGTTTGGTGTATTCGACATTCGCGGGCAGGAGACGGGCTTTGACGCCGATCTCGGTCAGGCGATTGCCGATGCCTGGGGCGTCAAAGCTGAGTTCCATCAGGTCACGCCGCAGAACGGCATCGACATGGTGGTCAATGGTGACATCGACCTGCTGATTGCCGCGCAGCCACATACCCGCCAGCTCGACGGTGAGGTCGAGTTCAGTCAGTCGTACTATCCCGCTTATGAAGCGCTGGTCGTGCGTCAGGGTGATGGCGCGACGGCGCTCGCGCACATGCAGGGGCGTAAAGTCGGCGTGGTGCTGGGGACGATGGGCGAAGATGCCGTCAATTACTGGACAAGCCATGTCACCTATCAGTTTCAGGTATCGCGCTATCTGACGCTCGATCAGGCGCTCACGGACTTGAACCAGAGCGTCATCGATGGGGTAGTGGATAACCAGATCACGCTCGCGCAGGTCATCAACGGCGATCAGGAACGCTTCGTCGATGAACCGGTCATGCCGATTCCCTATGCGATTGCCATGCGCCGTCAGGACGTGAACCTGCGCGATCTAGTCAACAAGACGCTGCAATTCCTGTATTCGTCGGGCAAACTTAACGACATTCATCAGAAGGATATGAACGGCGCGGCCTATCCGGGGCAGTCGTTCGTCGTTTGGGATAACGTCGGCACGAATGCGCCCAAGCCGAGTGACTTCGGCACCGACGTGCCGTTCCCGCAGCAGTACGTCGTGCCGCACTTGCAGTCGGACAAGCAGTTGCGTGTCGCCGGGTTAGCCGATTTGCCCGCCGACGCGCCGGAAAGCCAGCGGCGGCTCGACACAGCCAACCGCGCGCTGATCAACGCGATTGCCCAGCGCTGGCAGGTAACGGTCGTTCCGGTTCCCGCCAATGGTCAGAACCCGCTCGATCAGGTGGCGAGCGGTGCGGCTGATCTGGCGGTCGGCGTCACGCCTGATTGGAACTCCGCCAGCAAGGTCGATTTCACCAGCTATTATCTGATTCACGGCCTGCGCCTGATGGTCAGGACGAAGGACGGCTACAGTGGTTTTGGCGATCTGCGCGGCAAGGTGATCGGCATTTTCCCTGATGACGCGGGCGTGCAGGATCAGATCAAGGCGAATGCCGATAAAGTTAACGCCGTGATCGATAAGACATTCACGATCACGCCGGAAAGTGACGCGGGCTATACATTGCTGACTGACAACAACGCCGATGTCGTCTTTGGCGACAGCCTCAAGCTGATCCCTAACGTTGAGGCCAATCCGAACGATCTCGAACTGGTCACCAATGCCGACGGCACGGCCAAATGGTACACGCGCGAATTTGTCGGGCTGGCGGTGCCGCGCAACGACATCAACTTTTATTTGCTGACCGAGTACACGCTGCAAGAACTGACCCGCGATGGCACGATGGCGAAGATTCTCGCGCCCGTGATGAATGCGGCGGATATTCCATCGCTCGATATTTGGCCGGGGCCGGGTTCTTATCTCGGCTTCAATCTGAACGGCAACGTCGGTTGATGCGCATTGTCTCGGTCGGCGCAACTGACGATCAGCCTATGGAGCAGATGGCGCGACTTCTGCTCGATGGCTTTACCAACACGTCGCCCGAAGCGTGGACAAACCTCGCTGAAGCGCGCGAAACCGTCGGAGAAGTCTTGAGTACAGGCTTCGCGCGGGCGGCGGTTGATGAAGCAGGAACGGTCGTCGGCTGGATTGGCGGTCTGCCAGAGTATGACGGCCATGTTTGGGAACTGCACCCGCTGGTCGTGAGTCCGGCGCAGCAGGGGCAGGGAATCGGTCGCCAGCTTGTACTCGATTTTGAGGATCAGGTGCGCTCGCGCGGAGGATTAACCGTGATTCTTGGCTCAGACGACGAGTCCGGTTTGACGACGCTTTCCGGTGTCAATCTCTACGACGATTTACCTGCGAAAATTGCGCAGGCACGCGGATTTCGTCCGCACCCGCTCGAATTCTATCGCGCGCTCGGCTATACGATTGTCGGCGTTATTCCCGATGCGAATGGTGTCGGCAAGCCGGACATCATTCTGGCGAAACGGATGTAAGGGAAGCGATTCGGGATGCAGCGTGCTGCGTGCCTAAAGTGCTTCTTCACTTTCTTCAGCGCTGCTGACAT
>DASZXN010000671.1:0-8013 GCA_035545875.1 Phototrophicaceae bacterium | reverse complement strand
AGCGGGATTGTAGACTTGGCGCAGCACGGCGATGCAGCGGTTGACCGTCAGCATCAGGTCGGTGAGCGCGTCGGCGGAGAGTGCTTCCTGAGTCTGGATGTGTTCGTAAGGCACAACCATCAGATGACCGTTATTGTAGGGATAGAGGTTGAGCGTCACGAAAACGTACTTCGAGCGCGTCAAGACCTGCGTATCGTTGTTCACATCGGCGGCGAGGTTGCAAAAGACGCAGCCTTCCGCTTTCTTATCACTGCGAATGTAGGCCATGCGCCAGGGTGTCCAGAGATGATCCATCTGCACAATAAGAACTCCTTGAGCGCCTGGATTATAGCACGCTCAAGGCGACGAGAGGCTAAATCGAGAGGGTTTTGATAGCTGTCAAAACGTCTCAGGCTTACTTTTTCGCCTGATATTCCTGATCGAGCGCATCGACCAGCGGCTCGGCCTCGACTTTGCCGGAGAGCAACTGCTGAATCTTGCTGCCAATGTCCGGCAGCACCTGATCGAGCGGGAAGCCGATCTCTTTGGCGGACTGGATGGTCGCCCAGGCATCGATCAGGTCGGCGCTCAGGGTGTTCGGCTGAATGTTGGACGAATCGACGGCGGCGAGGGGCAGATAGCCATCCGCAAACAGGGCATTAGCCGCGACCGTCGATCCGGTCATGAAGTCGATGTACTGCGCGGCGATGTCGGCGTTGGGGCTGGCTTTGGCAATCGCGTAGTCTGCGCCGTAGCGACTGACGGTCGGTGCAACTTTGTCGCCGATAGGCGAGGGCAGCAGGAAGAAGCCGACGTGATCGTCGCCGAGGGCAGAGATAATCGCGCCGGAATTGGGGCTGTTCGCCAGCCACATCGCGCTTTTGCCGCCCGTGAACTCGGCCAGCGCTGCCGCGTTGTCCATCTGAAGATAGTTGGGCGAGAAATAGCCGCCGTCGATCCAATCGGAGAAAGTTTGCGTCCCTTCGAGCACGCCTTCGGTCAGGAAGGTTGCGCCGTCGGCGTGCGTGAGCAGCGGCGTCAGGTCGCCAATGTCGGAATTGGCCTCGACCAGCGCGCTGTAGGGATCAAGCGCGCCGTCCTGCGCAGCGAACGTCACCGGGATGTAGCCACCCGCTTTGATCGTGTCGAGTTCATCGGAGAAAGTCTCCCAATCCAGCGGCACTTGCAGTCCAAAGCGGTTGAACACATCATGATTGTAGAACATACCAACAATGGAGACGGTTGCCGGGACGCCGTAGAGACTGTCGCCTTCAGGGGCGTTATTGTTCCAGTGATATTTTTGCGCATAGTCATCAAGGGCGAGGAGCAGATCGGATTGCTTGAGCGAATCGAGCGCAGTTTGACCAGGGATCATGGCGACATCAGGAATGCCTTCACGCGCCAGCGCTTCGGGGAGCTTGCCGATCAGATCGCCCGCTTTGTAGCCTTCGCGCTGAACCGTCACGCCGGGATGCGCGCTCTGGAACTGGTTATCCAACTGCTCGACCATGACCTGATCCTGCTCAAGCGTGTAACTGTCCCAGACGATCAGTGTGGTCGTGGCTTGCGCGGCAATCGGGCTGAGGCTGATCGCGCTGGTGGCAAGCAGGGTCAACAGAATCAATACGCGAAGATGGTTACGCATCGCCATTATCCGATCTCTCTAGGAGGATAGGGCACAGCAGCGCTGTGCCCCTACAAAAGCGTATTCTCGTCGGGCTTTGCTCCCTCATTTTGCCAACAACTATAGCCAATTCGGGTAGTTTGCGCCCATAATGAAGGCGGAGGATTCATGTTCGATACGCTGACCACCCCTGAAGGCTTACCGCTGCTGATTCTGCTGCTGATCTGGGCGGCGCTGCTGTTCGGCGGCTTCATTTTCGGCAGGCCACGTGAAGATGGTTCACGCCGGATGCCGGTTTGGACGCGCGTAGCTTCGTCGTTAACGCTGGTGACTGCCGCATGGTACTGGCTTGTTCTCGCACGCGACAGTTCCGCGAGCCGCTTCGCGCTGCCTGTTGCCATCGGGATGACGCTCGGCTTCATCGGCGATCTGTTCATGGCGAAGCTGATCATTCGCTCGGACAAGCATATCCTCGGCGGGATCGGCTCGTTTGGGTTAGGGCATGTCGCTTACATCATCGCCTTCATCAGCTTCGGCGATTTGATCGGGGCGGCGAATGGGCGGCTTGCGGCGTGGCTGGTCTGGCTGATCATCGGCGCGGCGCTGTGGTACGTGGTCGTCTATCGGAGCGCGCGTGAGCGGAGCTTTCTGCACAAAGCGGCGCTGCCATATGCGCTGCTGCTGGCGAGTTCGGCGGGCTTGGCGACGGGGCTGGCGATCAATGCGAGCGCATTTATCCCGCTGGCGCTCGGCTGTGCCTTGTTCCTTATAAGCGATCTGATCCTCGCGGCGCGGTTGTTCAATGGCCTGTCTTTCCCGCTGATCGACGATGTGGTCTGGCTGACCTATGGCCCGGCGCAAATGCTGATCGTCTTTGCGGTCGGCGCGGCGATCAAGGCGGTGATGTGATACAATCGCGCCGAGATTTCAGAGGATTCGATGGATTTAAACGCAAGCCTGCTGCAAAACCGCCTCGATAATCGTGTCAGCGAGTATTATCCGCAGATCGGCAGTACCAACGACCGTGCACTCGATTGGCTGGCACACAATGCCCGCGCGGGCAGCGTCGTCGTCGCTGATGAGCAGACGAAGGGGCGTGGTCGGTTAGGGCGGGTCTGGTACGCACCGCCCGGCACCGCTTTGATGTTCTCGTATCTGCTGCGCCCGACGCTGGACGAACTGCCGTATATCGGCATGATGGGCGCACTGGCGGTCGTGGAAACCGTTGAAGCGCTCGGCGCTGAGGCTGGAGTCCCACACGTGGAAATCAAATGGCCGAACGACGTGCTGGTCGCGGACAAAAAGCTGTGTGGCGTACTACCCGAAGCTGCGTGGCAGGACACGACCCTGATCGGCGTGGTGCTAGGTATCGGCTTGAACGTGCGCATCCCGTTTACGGGGACAGCGTTCGAGGCGACGGCAATCAGTCTGGAAGATGTCGTCGGCGCGGTGGATCGACTTGAGGTGCTCGCATTTCTGCTCGAACAACTGGATGCCTGGACGCGGCGGTTAGCCTCGAACGACCTGTACGAAGCATGGCGCGGGAAACTGGCGATGCTGGGCAAGCCCGTCACGATTAATGGGCTGGGCGAGACGGTTCACGGCATCGCCGAGGACGTGGATCGGCAGGGCGGGCTGCTGGTGCGTGACGACAGCGGCACGCTGCGGCGGATGGTCGCGGGCGATATTGCGCTGGGCTAGGCGAGGATCAGGCGAAGATGGGTATTCGGCTGGACTGGGAAATCGAAGCCGAGCGTGAACGCTTTCAGCAGAGCGGGGGCGAAGACCCCGAAAGCAAACGTAAGCGTCGGCGCGCGCAGCTTCGCTTTCTGCTGCTGCTGTTCGTGCTGCTGGCGCTGGTCGGCGGAGCGGTCGCGGCGGTCGTCTATCGGCTGCATCAGGTGGACGCCAGTGCCGAACAAGTCCTGCGCGATACGGTTGCGGCAGAGGTAGCGGCGCTGCGCGTCGGCGACAAGCAGTCGTTCCTGAATTTACAGCGCAGCGCCACCAACGACTGGATTCAAGAGCAGACCGCGACTTTCAACCACTATCAAACACTCAAGCAGACCGACAACATCAACCTGAGCGGCAACATCGTTGACGTGAACATCGACAATACGCGGGCGCGTGTACAGGTCGAGGAGATTATCGACGGTGTGCCCTATGGCCGCATCTGGTTCTACTGGCATTATCAGGATGGCTGGGAGCACGTCCCGCCGGATTACACCTTTTGGGGTGAGGCGCGCACGGCGAATAGCAACGGCGTGCAGGTCAATTACGAGGCGGTCGATGAGCCGGTCGCGCAGGCGATGGCGCAGCAGGTGGCTCAATGGCTGCAAACAGGCTGCTCGATGATGGGCTGCTCGAATCTGCCGAAAGTGACGATCAACATCGTGCCCGATCCGACGCAGGATGTGGCGTGGTCGGCGGACGATCAATGGACAATGCTGGTGCCGTCGCCCTATATCACGGGGGCGCGGCTCGATACACCTTTCGACAGCGGCTTGCAGGTCAAAGTTGCCAATCTGATCGCGGCGCGGTTGCTTGGCGACTTCAATCCGATTTACCCGACCGATGCTTATTATCTGCGGCAGGCGATTATCTCGTGGCTGGTGCAGCAGTTCGCGCAGGTTGAGACGAACTCGTTCCTGATCAGCAGTCTGGCGCAGAACTACGGCAACTCGGCGGTTGGGCAGTTGCTTCAGGCGATGCAGCCCGGCTCGGACGCGAGCGTGATCAACCAGATCACCGGAACGACGCTTGACGCGGCGAAACTCGACTGGCGCGATTTCCTGACGTGGCGGCTGAATCTGGAAAACCAACTGATCACACGGCAGGATCAGTCAGATTACCTCGCGCTCTATGACACCAACGATCCGGCAGTCCACAGCGCGGCGGACGCGCGTTACAGCGCGGGCGCCAGCAGCGATCCGCTGAACGTGATTTCCGCAATTCCCGGACAAGCGAGCGACGGCACGCCGCAGCTTCAGGCGGTAGTGCAGGTCGGCAGCCCAACCAAGTCGCAGGAAACTGTGACTTTCCGCCTAATTAACGGAAATTGGAAACGCGTCAGTTAGGATTGGGATTAGAATGGGGGAAACCCACAGGAGCATGGATTATGAATCTTGATGAACTGCGCAGCAGTACCACCGGAGCGAATCAGGACGCGGACGCCGACGAGAACTTCACCTTTGACGATATTGTCGAAGAACGCCATTTCCTCGGCATGACCGCCGTCGAGCGCATGTTTCTGGCGATCTTCCTGTTCATGAACATTGTCGTGCTGGGAATCGCTCTGCTGCTGGCGACACACCGTCTGGTCTTTTAAAACGCGGGAAGGCTGGCGCAGCGCAGCCGAAGCGCTGCCGAAGCGCCGCCGCCTTCCCCGTTTCCTCAGCCCATTAACCCGCCGGGTTGAGCACCAGCCGATCTACGGTGGCGGCCTCGACTTTGGTGCGGCTCCATAGCATCGGGTGATACTGGATCGTGCGCCAGTTGTCGATCATATCATCGTAGTGCGGGCTGCCCGGATTTCCGCTCTGTCCGGTGGTATCCATCGTCACGCTGTTGTCGAAGTTCGACACGTCCACGATCATGCGCATCGAAGGCAGCGACTGAGTGTCGAAATTGCCCGATGACGGATCCCACCCGGTCGCGTTGACGGTATCGGTGCTGCCGCTGACGGCGACTGGCCCGCGATTGACCAGCTTCTCGATCAAATCGATGCCGCTCATGCCGAGCGGATTGCTGACGAAGGTGGCCGTGTGCAGTTTGCCCCACTGCCAATCGGCGGGATTGTTGCCGAGCGCGGCAGTGGTCGCCTGTACCGCCTCACTCAGCGCTTTGAGCAGAATGTCGTCGCGCGCCTCGACCTGATCTTTGGTGGTCGCATCATCCCACCAGGGATTATTGGGCTGCGCCAGCAATTGCACGACCGACCAGACCTCGTGATTATCGACCTGAATATCCGAGGGCAGTTGATCGCCGAAAACGTCCTGAAGCAGCCTGGCCTGAAATTCGCCGAAGAGCGCCGCCTGACCGCTGTCCTTGCTCATTTGGAAGTCCCACGTTGTGAGATAGTCGCGCGCCTGCCGCACCGAGCCAGAGGAAATCTGAAGATCGGCGAGATAGGGCATGATCAACTCGGCATCGACATTTTTGTTGTCGCCCTGAATTGTTTGATACGTGGCAATCGTGTTCGGCGCGTCCTGTTTGAGCAGCTCGGTGACACGCTGGGCGCGCTCGCCGTAGTCCCAATCGTAGCTGAACAGGTAGTTCTGGTCTTTGCCGAGCGTCTGCGCCAATTGATCGTAATACTGCATCGGCACGGTCGCCTGATTCGCCGTGACGATGAAATTGCGTGCCGGGTTGTAGATGCGCGGCAGATCGTCGTAGGGGATGAAGCCCTGCCAAACGTCGGCATCGCTGGAGACGGGGTAGGGCATCAGACTCGCCTGACCTTTTGGACGGATCGGGATGCGCCCTGGCATCTGATAACCAATATTGCCCATAATGTCGGCGTAGACGAAATTTTGCGAAGGAATGTCCCACTCGCTGAGGGCGGCGCGGAAGCTGTTCCAATCGCTGGCCTGATCGAGCTTGAGCACAGCGTCAAAGACGGTACTGGGGTCGTTGCCCGTCCAGCGCAAGACCATCGGATCGTCAGTGTTGTAGCCGCTGATCTGCCCGGTCTTGTCGTCGATCTGGTTGTCGTTGATGACCGGGCCGAGGTCGGTTTCGCGCACCTTGATGGTGAGCGGCGGCTGATTGTCGCCAAACGCAATCGTCTCGTTGACGACCGACATAGCCTTCCACTGGCCGTTCCACTGATATTGCAGCGGATTGTTCGGATTGACCTTGATCTCGTAGAGGTCTTGCACGTCGGCTTCGGCGTTGGTCACGCCCCAGCTAATTTTGTCGTTGTGGCCGATGATCACGCCGGGCGCAGGCGCGAAGGCGAAGCCGACCACGTTGAGCGGGCAGGCGGCAGTCTGCGGCAGGCAGTGAAGCCCAATCTCGTACCAGATGGACGGCATTTGAATGCCGAGATGGGGATCGTTGGCGAGCAGCGGCTTGCCGGTCTGCGTCATGCTCCCGGTAGCGACCCAGTTGTTGCTGCCGATGTCGGTGTTGCCGCTGTAAGCGAACTGACCGATGCGCACGTTGCCCGCCAGAAGCGGGCTGACGACCACGTTCTGCGCCGTTATTTCGCTGGTCGCTGCCGCGCCCATGCTCGCAGCGCTGATAGGCAAATCTTCGGGATAGAGGATCGTCGGGCGGTCAGGATTATTGTACGGCCAGGCGGGAGCGAAATCGGTCGTCATCTGCGTGCCGAGATCGGCAGTGAGTTCCTGACGAGTGTATTTGTAGCTGGTCGCGTCGGTCAGATTCCAGGACATGACCTCGCCCCAGACCAGCGTGTCGGTGATCGTCCAGGGCTGGATTGGGATGCTGACCCCGGTCAAGCCGAGCAGACGATATTCCAGCGCCAGATCGCTGGCGGGACGGTTGAGAATGTAGGCGTTGACGCCATCGGTGAAGGCTTGCAGGACGGCTTTTTCGGGCGCGGCCATCTGCGCGGCGGTCTTTTCGGCGGTGCGCTCCCAACCGACGGTACGGATGAAAACGTCCGTGCCGAGAACGCTGGCCTGCTTGCCCGTGAGTTCCTCAATCGAGCCGTCGCCCGTGTGCCGGAAGAACTCCATTTGCCACCAGCGATCCTGCGCCTGTACGTAGCCCTGCGCGAAGAAAACGTCGTGCATGTTGCTGCCATAGATGTGCGGGATGCCCCAGTTGTCGCGCAGCACTTCGACCTGAGCATCCAGCCCGTTCACGTTGAGCGAACCGCTGGTCTGTGGGAGCGGGCCGTTCAGGGTGTCGTTGTAAATCAGAAAGCCGCCAACCACGATCACCACGATCAGCAGCAGGAGGATCAACAGAATGATGCGCAGGATTCGCATAAAAACGCTCCACAATGTTTCACAAGAATCAATTATTAAACGATGATTTGATTATGGCGCGTTTTTACCGCAGTTGATCGTTTCATTCAAGTCGAGATCGAGCTAGAGCGCAGGGCAAACGCATCAAAATCAGACAGAAGGTCATAAAGGGTCGTGAAGATCGTAGGGATGCGATTGATCGCGTCCGGTGTTACGGACGGCATTCATGCCGTCCCTACAAAACCTGTATTACACCTTATGACCTGAACAAAAATTTGATGCGTTTGCTCTGGGTTAGAGCGTTGTATCCGGCGCGTTGGCGAACAAATCGCTGACGTGAAGCAGAAGATCGGGCAAGCAGGCGAAACTGAGCGAGTCACCTTCGCTAAATTCGCGTGGATCAGCATATGTGCCCGGCTCATCGAGGGCATACAGGCACAGTTTGCGTTCAGCAGGCTCAATCACGATATA